>JBFJON010000028.1:0-8985 GCA_041617575.1 Nitrospirales bacterium
AAGCAAACACCCCTGAACGGGGGATCTGACAGATCCCCCGTTTCCCGCAAGGATAAGCATTATGAGTCACCACCAATTAACCTTCAAGATGATAATATTCGGACTCATCCTATGGGGAGTTTGCGATTTTGCCGACACTCATGCGGCAGACCAGTCCGTTTTAAAGGCACGGGTGGCCGCTGATCAAATAGAAGAAGCCCGGACCTGGACTAATCCTTATCCACCAACTTCTGAAAATATTGAAAAGGGCAAACAAATTTTTAAGGGCAAAGCCTTTTGTGTCACCTGTCATGGACCCGAAGGTAAAGGGTTGGGAAATATCCCTGGCTTAAGGGGAAAACTTCCCCGGAATTTCACGGACAAGGCCTGGCAGGCTGCCAGAACGGATGGGGAGTTGTTTTGGATTTTGAAAAACGGGAGCCCCGGAACAGATATGGCTTCGTTTATTCCCCTCGTGTTGAATGAAGACGAGGCCTGGCATGTGTTATTATACGTGAGGTCATTTGGAGATGACACAGGAACAAGAGAATAATAGCATGGGCTAATGACACTCGCGTGCAAAGGAGGCCGGCATGAAAAGGAACTATTTAATGTTTGGAATCATTTTTTGCTTTGTTGTGGGCTGGGGAATTCCCTCCGGTGAAGCATATGAGGTCTGGGTCGCCGACCAATCCGACACGGCTGTAGAGAGTGGGGGATTTTTGTATGTGTATGATGGCGCGCAACTCGCTGCTGATCCTGCCAAAACCAAACCCACACTCACAGTTGACGTTGCCAAAGAGATTAATGATTTTTGTCAAAAATCCACTCAGAAAAACGTTCGACGACCTCATATGATCTTTGTCACCAAAGATCAGAAGCACGCACTCGTGTCTTTTTTATCCGGTCATGTCCTCGTAATGGATACGGCTACCAAAAAACCCGTCGCATGCCTTTCCACCGGGAAGAACGTTCACGCAGCATGGCCTACCCCAGACCAATCAATGGTGATCGCCGCCAACATTGCGGAGAAGAAACTGATCCGGATTTGGACGAACTATCAGGCAGGGACGTTTTCGTATGATCCCGAAAAAGATGTCTTGGATTTGCAAGCACTTGAAAGTGGAGAACGGCCAGATAATGCCCCCATCTGTCCGATTACCGAGGAAACGAGCACCCATGCTTTTGTCACATTGCGTGGGGGGGGACTTTTAGTGGTTAACGTCAAAGAATCACCTATGAAGGTCACCACAACTTTAACGAACAATGAAATTCATCCGGCGGGTTGTGGCGGCTATCAGATCGGCAATACGATGTATGTGAACTCAGGTGGCGGATGGCCCATCGCGCCGCTTTCCTATGACGTCTATGCTGTTAGTCTTTCGGGGCTTCCCAACTCGGTCTCGGCTAAATTGCTCTCCACTCGCGATACACAATTTTCCGATTCACACGGTCTTTCGGGAGTGGGCGACTATCTCTGGAATGTGGACCGGGCAGGAAATATGATTGAGGTCATTGATTCGATTTCCAATTTCAGCGTGAATACGATTCAGCTCGTGGGGCCACAGAGCGATGATCCTGCCCCGGACCTCATTGAGTTCGCTCCGGACGGCAACTACGCCTTTGTCAACTTGCGTGGACCGAATCCGTTGACCGGAAATGCCAAGGATGTCAATAATGCCAAAGGATCCACTCCTGGCCTGGCTGTGATCAAGGTATTAGATGCCGGAAAAGACGGTGAAGTGATTGGTATTTCCCGCCTCACCAATATGATAGACGGCAAAGAAACAGCCGATCCGCATGGCCTGGCGGTTGTTCATCCCTAATTTGTTCCATGTGCGAGTATGGCCTCATATCGAGGTCATACTCCGGACCACATCTAGGAAGGAGGACCTGGCATATGACAGTTATGCCTCTAGTCATTCTGACAACCTGGCTCGCATTCGCTTCTGTCGAAACTCCCAACTCCACACTCCAATCCTTGCCTTCGGAACCCGATGAAGCAACACGCGTCGATGAAATCTACGATCAAGAGTCACGCTTGTTTCTTTCTCTGTATTCCTTAAGCGGCAATGGAACGGTCGATTACGTCACCGGTCGAACCGTGGAAAACCACATTCGCAGTAGCTATGGTAATCCTGTTTACTATCTGCCGGAGCATCCGATTTTTTATTGGTGGAACCATACGATGTTTAACGATCCCCAACTAGATGGGGTCAACGGGAATGAACTGGTCTATCAGGAAGAAACCGATTTTGATGTGTCACGCTACAAACCCTGTGTCTTCAATGGCCAGCCTTGTTAAGACATGAAGTCTTTCATGCCAAGGAAAAAGAAGTGCCTTTCGCTATTTTCTTGCCCTTGAGGTTGTCCTTAAGGACAGCCATGGCAATCCCCTACATGTTCCGGTAGATCTGGCCATCGCCATCGTATTCGGTTTCCTTTTTCCCTACTTTTCCCATTAGGCTTTTAATGCGCCAAGTAAAAATTGTGGCCACAATTGGCCCAGCGACTTCTTCCCCAGAAAATTTAGAACGCCTAGTCAATGCCGGCATCAATGTCGCGAGATTCAATATGTCGCATGGGACAGCAGATTGGCACCGAGCCAAGATTCAACTTCTTCGACAGGTCTCTCAGAAGAAGCAGACTCCTCTCGCCATCCTCGTAGACTTGTCCGGCCCAAAAATCCGCGTCGAAAATCTTCCTCAAGAGGGTCAGCTATTTATTCGCGATCAGACAGTGTCCTTGGTTCCAAAACACCCTTCGTCCTCGGCATCTGGGCTCGGGCACCCTATCGACCAAGAACTGTTGATTGACCTGGCATCATTCCCCCAAGACATCAAGCCTGGACAAATCGTCTTGATCGATGATGGGAACATTTCCCTTCAGGTACAAACCAAACAATCTGATCGACTGATCTGTACGGTTCTTATTGGAGGAACGGTGACTTCACGGAAAGGGGTCAATTTCCCTGGTGTGCCGCTTGAAATTCCAGGATTTACTCAAAAAGACGCTGAAGATCTGCAGGTAGCCATAGAAGAACAGGTAGATTATGTGGCGCTGTCTTTTGTGCGTAAGCCGCAAGATATCGAAACCGTCCAAACCGCGCTTGCTGAACGATCCGCCACAATTCCCATCATTGCCAAAATTGAAAGGCCCGAAGCCTTATCATGTTTCGATGAGATACTTGATATCGCGGATGGGGTCATGATCGCCAGAGGCGACTTGGCGTTGGAACTCAGTCCAGAGAAAGTACCGCTGTTGCAAAAGCGAATTATCGCCCAGGCCAATTTAAGAGGAAAACCTGTCATCACCGCTACCCAAATGCTGGAATCCATGACAAGACACCTTTCACCCACTCGAGCAGAAGCCTCGGATGTAGCGAACGCGGTACTGGATGGAACCGATGCTGTCATGTTGTCTGCCGAAACCTCCACCGGAAGCTATCCGGTCGAAGCAGTCGAAGTCATGGATCGAATTATTCGGCAAACCGAAAAAGACATTCTCACGCCGAGACCAACGCTCAACTCGGCAACGCCAACTCTTCGCTCCACTCCGGAAGCCGTCTGCGAAACAGCAGTCTCCCTTTCACGCTTAGTTGGTGCCCAAGCCATTGTAGTGTTTACCGAGTCTGGCCATACCGCCATGTTATTAGCCCACCATCGTCCACCTGTTCCAATTCTCTCCCTCACGCCTTCCCCATCCGTCACCCGTCAATTGGCGTTGGTGTGGGGCCTCGTCTCTTTTGTCTTTCCCCAAATTGATGATACCGATGAGCGGATCATTGCCGCACAAGATCACCTCAAGAAACTAGGGCTGATTATCGAAGGCCAGCTCATGGTCATTGTCACTGGGGAACGACTGGGACATTCTCTTGGGACAAATTTAATCAAAGTTCATTTGGTTCTGTGAATTCAGGCCAGGAGAAGACAATAGCCATGCCCACAAAAATCGTCATCATTGGAGGAGTCGCAGGTGGGGCCAGCGCAGCCGCCAAAGCCCGCCGCACGAACGAATATGCTGACATTACTATTTTTGAAAAAGGGCCGTATGTCTCCTTTGCGAATTGTGGGCTCCCCTATTATGTAGGAGAAACCATCACGGATCGGGACGACCTCCTGCTTCAAACCCCTGAACGGTTTTGGAAACGGTTTCGCGTTCGGGTTCATGTTCTACACGAAGTCCTCACAATCGATCGACCAGCCAAATGCGTCCAGGTCAAAAGTTTGGTGACCCAGGACATCACCTCACACCCATATGACACCTTAATTTTGGCTCCTGGAGCAGGAGCCATCGTCCCCAACATCCCTGGCATCCATTCCAAGAATATTTTTTCGGTAAAAACCGTTCCCGATTCCGATAGAATTAAATCTTTTCTTCACGATCATCCCTCCCAGAAGGCCCTGATCATTGGCGGCGGGTTTATCGGTTTGGAAACGGCCGAAGCTTTAGCGCATCGAGGTTTGACGGTGACCATCATCGAAAAAGCTCCCTACATTCTGCCACCTTTTGATTCAGACATGGCAAGATTAGTGGCACATCACATTGAAGAGAAAGGCATCAACAGCATTACAGACGATGGGATTGCAGGATTTCATCAACATGAAGAGTTAGCACAAGAAGCGGAACTGGAAAGCGGAACACGGCTCCCCATGGACCTTGCCATTCTTTCGATTGGCGTTCGTCCGGAATTACGACTAGCACAGGAAGCCGGCCTGGAAATCGGATCGTCCGGCGGCATTGCAGTGAACAACCGGCAGCAAACTTCTGATCCCGATATCTATGCTGCAGGGGATGCGGTTGAAACGACGCACTTGGTCACAGGAAAACGAACACGAATTCCCTTGGCCGGTCCGGCCAATAAACAAGGAAGAGTCGCCGGTGCCAATGCGGCTGGTGGAGACTTACAATTTCACGGAGCATTGGGGACCGCCATTGTGGAGAGCATGGGCATCACCGCCGGGAAAACCGGGTTGTCTGAGCATGAAGCCCACGCCCTAGGCTTGAAGTATTTCGTGTCAGTCACCCACCCGCTGGATCACGCAGGGTATTATCCTGGCGCGGAAGCCCTTCATATCAAATTAGTGGTGGAGCAGGATTCGGGGAAGCTCCTGGGGGCCCAAATCGTGGGCGAACAGGGAGTCGATAAACGAATTGATGTGCTGGCGACCGCGTTACATGCCAAGATGAAAGTCCAGGACTTGGAACAACTGGACTTAGCCTACGCCCCGCAATTTAATTCGGCCAAAGGTCCAGTCATCATGGCAGGCTTTGTGGCGGCCAATACCTTACGTGGAGAAGTGAAGACGCTTACGTGTGAAGAATTACAAAGAAAGGTAGAGAAAAATACTACGCTTCAATTATTAGATGTCCGCTCCCCAGAGGAATATCTAGAAGCGCATATACCACAGGCCCGCCTCGTTCCCATCGATGACCTGAGAGACCATCTCCAAGAACTCGACCCTACCCAAGAAACCGTGGTCTATTGCCGTGTCGGGTTGCGTGGCTATCTTGCGGCACGCATTCTCCTCCAACACGGCTTTACCAACGTCTCAAATCTTACCGGTGGTTATCTTAGCTTTCCCTAGAAAGCTATCACTCATTTTCCAGGAAACCACTTTTTCTCTGTGCAAATTTTGTTTACTTACTCTGTTAATCCATTAACTGTTAAAAGGTAACATTCCTTCGTTTTTACCCGCACGTTTTATCTTTCCCTCGCCAATCTCCTGAATTTCCAGGGTCTTCAATCAGAAATTTTTGGTCATCCATTGTGGCTTTGATATTGCTTTTACATGTGTTCAAGTATTTCAAATTTCATATTTAGGGGCAAAAGACTACAGTAAGCCTTGTGCCCATGCGTGGAATAATTCCACACCTGTGATATTTGTGAGGAATTTTGATGAATAATCGAAAAGGGCTTATTCAATATTGAGTTCAATCACGGAGGATTCACAATGAGCAGAATATGTCAATCTTTCATTATTTCTCCAAAAAGGGTTACGGCTTTTCTCTTCACCTCTTTTCTTTTCTTTTTCATTGTGCCCCCTCAGGTTTTTGCTGCTGATGCCCATGAAGCGGAGACCATGATTAAAACGGTCTGCTCGACTTGCCATAAATTTGAGGGAAAGGAAGAGAGCCGGTTTAACTTGAAAGCTCCGGACCTCATGTGGGGCGGGAGCAAGTATCAGCGGGATTGGCTCATCCGTTGGCTTACTGGTAAAGAACCGATGTTGTATGCCAAGAGCTATCGGTGGGATCAGGGGCAGGAACCCGATGCCCACGTGACTGTGACAGAGGAACAAGCCAATTCAATTGCTGATTATTTTGAAAAGAATCTCAAAGATTCACGCGTAACCGTTGGCGCTTTTGATGTCACTAAGGTCACCAAAAAAGACGAGAGTGATGGGGCTTTTATCTATAAAGAGCATGCTTGTATTGGTTGCCACACGATTGAAGAAAAAGGTCAACTTATTGGCGGACCTCAAAGCGCCAATTTGGCTGATTCGGGGAATCGTTATAATGCCGATTGGCTCTTTCGTTTTGGAATAAATCCTCAGGATTTCACGCCACATAGCGGAGAATTTTTGGCTGATGCGACAGAACCACAGCTGAGGAGTGTGATTGGATATTTGATGACCCTCGGGGTGAAGGGCTTTCAATACTACGAACCCTGGACCAGCCACGAGTTTGCTCAAGCCAGCGTGGACCGAGGCACCGTGATCTATAAAGAATATTGTTCGCAATGTCACGGTACAGAGGGGAAGGGAGATGGCCCTGCCGCTTCCAGCCTAGAACCCAAGCCAGCCATTCACGCCAATATTGCCTTTGATCAAGTTCCAATTGAGTACTTGTATAACGTCATCAACCACGGAGGACGGGCGGTAGGGAAATCTACAAACATGCCATATTGGGGGCTCACCATTGGCCAGCAGGGCGTGGCGGATGTCATCGCATTTTTGAGAGCTACGTTCAAGGGAGGCACACAGTCCGTTCAGGCCGGAACCTCGACTGGAGGACCATTAGGTGTCTGTCCGCAACCGCGTAAATCGAAAAAGGCTCCCGCTGACTTTCTGGCCTTGGTCAATCCACTACCAGCCAGCAACGCCAATGTGAAGGCCGGAAAAAAGTTATTTCATGAGACGGCTCAGCCGCTGGCCTGCAAGCAATGCCATGGCGAGAGCGGAGACGGGAATGGACCATTGGGTGGGGGGCTCGTGCCTCCGCCACGAAATTTCACCTGTGGCCAAACGATGAACGATCTTCCTGACGGCCAATTATTCTGGATCATAAAAAAAGGATCGACGGGAACTGGCATGATGTCCTTTCCCGGCTTGCCCGATGAGCAGGTCTGGCAATTGATTCAGTACATTCGGACTTTGGCCAAATGAACCGGAAATGGATTAGAGTATCTTTGATGAATTTCAATCTACTTCTAATCAAGGCCGGGGACCATTTCCCCGGTCCTTGAGGTGAACGGATAGCAAGGAGCACTATGGCAAGGTCATCGCATCATCTCAAGCAGGATGGTCTAAACATGCAGCACACCGTACAACATCTCGAAAAGCAGAACGCCCTCATCTTACGGGCAGCCGGGGAAGGGATTTTTGGACTCGACCTAGAAGGGCGGCATACCTTTGTAAATCCCGCAGCAGCAAAAATGTTGGGCTATGTGCCCGAAGAGCTGGTTGGTCAATCTAGCCATTCACTCTGGCATCACACTAAGGCTGATGGAAGCATGTATCCCAAGGAAGAATGTCCGATTTATGGGGCCTATAAAGACGGCCAAGTGCATAGCGGCGACACCGAAGTCTTCTGGCGTAAAGACGGCACCAGCTTTCCCGCCCAATACACCAGTACGCCCATTCGAGATGACCAGGGCGCATTGATCGGAGCGGTTGTCGTGTTTCAAGATATAACCTACCGTCGGCAATGCGAAAAATCAATTGAACATTTTCGACGACACAATGACATGATTTTACGGGCAGCGGGTGAGGGTATTTTCGGCTTAGACCTTGAGGGGAAGCATACGTTTGTGAATCCGGCCGCCAACAAATTATTAGGCTATGAACCTGGCGAGTTATTTGGAAAACCCAGTCACACCACCTGGCACCACACAAAATCTGATGGTTCTCCTTACCCCGCTGAATCATGTCCCATTTACAAGGCTTATAAAGATGGGTTGGTTCATCAGGGCGACGAGGAAGTCTTTTGGCGAAAAGATGGCACGAGCTTTCCCGCCCAATATACCAGTACGCCCATTTGGGATAACCAAGGGGCTTTGGCAGGGGCCGTGGTCACATTTCAGGATATCACCGAAAAGAAGCGGATGGCTGCCCAATTATTAGAGGAAGCCAAATTGGCGGAGGTGACTAGAGTATTAGGCGACATTGGACACGATATTAAAAATATGTTGATGCCGGTGTTGTCAGGTGCGGATCTGTTGAAAGATGAATTAGATGAACAATTTCCCCAGTTGATTCAGGCGAAGGCCAAAGGAGCTGACACCAGCTATTCCAATAGCCAGGATCTCTTGAAGATGATCGTGACCAATGCGAAGCGGATTCAAGATCGAGTTCGAGAGATCGCCGATGCCGTCAAGGGAGTCACCAGCCCCCCACATTTTGCACCATGCCAGATTCACACCATTGTTGAGGGTGTCTACGAGACGCTTCGCACGTATGCGAAGGAAAAAGGCATTGCGCTCAACTCCGAAAATCTCGAGAACCTTCCTCTATTAGAAGGAGACGAACGACGACTTTTTAATGCGTTGTACAATCTGGTCAATAATGCTATCCCTGAAATCCCAAGTGGCGGGTCCGTGGCCATTCGAGGAAGCGCAGAAGTAGATTCAGATACCATTAGTTTGGCTATTGCTGACACAGGGCGTGGCATGCCTGCGGAAGTTCGGGATCGCCTATTTACCTCTCAAGCGATCAGTACCAAGAAAACCGGAACAGGACTTGGGACTAAAATTGTCAAGGATGTGATTGTGATTCACCACGGCAA
>JBFJON010000029.1:0-8904 GCA_041617575.1 Nitrospirales bacterium
AAAAGCGGCACAAACAAGCGGATGAAGGCGAATCGCCTTACCTTCAACCAAAATTGGATCAAAAGCTTGAATACCTAATCTGTGAAGGGTTGGCGCACGATTTAGCATGACCGGATGCTCACGAATAACTTCATCCAGCACATCCCAGACTTCTGGGCGCTCCTTTTCAACTAATCGCTTGGCACTCTTGATGGTGGTAGCTGCACCACGTTCTTCTAATTTATGAAAAATAAAAGGTTTAAACAGCTCTAACGCCATTTTCTTGGGCAACCCGCATTGGTTTAGCCGAAGTTCCGGCCCGACGACAATCACCGAACGCCCAGAATAGTCCACGCGTTTACCTAAGAGATTTTGCCGGAAACGGCCCTGTTTACCCTTCAACATATCACTCAAAGATTTCAAAGGCCGTTTATTGGCGCCCCGAATTACGCGTCCTCGACGACCGTTATCGAATAACGCATCTACAGCCTCTTGGAGCATGCGCATCTCGTTCCGAATAATGACCCCAGGAGCTTTCAATTCAACCAATCGCTTCAGACGATTGTTTCTGTTAATAACCCGCCGATACAGATCATTCAGGTCAGAAGTGGCAAATCGCCCACCATCCAAAGGTACAAGCGGTCGCAATTCCGGAGGAAGGACCGGGATGGCATCCATAATCATCCATTCCGGATTATTCCCTGACTTATGAAAGGCCTCAATCACCTTTAAGCGCTTGGTCAGTTTCTTCCCGACAGCAACAGAGGTCGTACTCTTAATTTTGTCGTGGCGCTCATCCCACAACGCCTCAATATCAACTTTCCTCAATAACTCACGAATGGCTTCGGCCCCAATCCCCACCTTAAAGGAATTGGCCCCAAACTCTTCGACACATTCTCGATATCGTTCTTCCGTCAATAATTCTCGCTCCTTGAGACTACTATTACCAGGATCCAAGACGACGTAAGCCTCAAAATAAAGAATTTTTTCCAATTGCTTAAGACTCATATCCAAAAGGATCCCAATGCGGCTGGGCACTCCTTTCAAAAACCAGATATGAGCAACCGGTGCAGCTAATTCTATATGGCCCATGCGCTCACGACGGACCTTGGACTGAATCACCTCCACGCCGCATTTGTCGCACACGATACCCCGATGCTTCATTCGCTTATACTTTCCGCAATTACATTCCCAGTCTTTGGTAGGCCCGAAAATCTTGGCACAAAAAAGCCCGTCACGCTCCGGCTTAAAGGAGCGGTAATTAATGGTCTCCGGCTTTTTCACTTCCCCATACGACCAGGAACGAATCTTTTCCGGCGAGGCGATACGAATCCGCATTGCATCAAACGAAACGGCATCCCTAGGTTTTTCAAAGAGCGAATAGATACTATCCAAGTGTATTCCTCCCGTTATGTGGAATGATAAATGGCCATGATCAAGGTGGTCGTCTACTCAGAGGATTTAATCAGTTCCACATCCAATCCCAAACTTTGCAATTCTTTTACTAACACATTAAAGGACTCAGGCAAGCCCGGCTCAAGGAAATTCTCTCCCTTCACGATGGCTTCGTACATACGAGAACGACCTGGCACATCATCAGACTTGACGGTGAGAAACTCCTGCAACGTGGAGGCGGCCCCATAGGCTTGCAACGCCCAGACTTCCATTTCACCCAACCGTTGCCCCCCAAACTGAGCTTTCCCACCCAATGGCTGCTGAGTTACCAAGGAATATGGCCCGATAGATCGAGCATGAATTTTATCGTCGACAAGATGATGCAGCTTCATCATATACATGTAGCCAACCGTGACCGGGCTCTTGAACGGTTCACCATTTCGGCCATCATACACAACCGATTGACCAGACTCCGGCAATCCCGCCTTAGCCAGTAACTGTTTGATTTCTTTTTCTGAGGCTCCATCGAAGACCGGGGTTTCCACCTTGATACCCAAGGCATGTGCGGCCCACCCCAAATGGGTTTCTAAAATCTGTCCAACATTCATCCGAGAAGGCACACCCAAAGGATTCAATACAATTTGCACGGGGGTGCCATCTGGAAGGTATGGCATATCCTCTTCAGCCATAATTCGAGAAACGACACCTTTATTCCCATGGCGTCCGGCCATTTTATCGCCAACGGCGATTTTCCGCTTAATGGCTAAATAGACTTTGACGAGTTTGATAACTCCAGGCGGCAATTCATCGCCCCGTCGAAGCCTCCCAACCTTTTCATCATATGCCGTTTGCAAAATTTCAATCTGATCTTTGGCTTCGCGCTCAATTTCGTCAAGTTTTTTCTGTTCATCAGCATCAGCCAAAATGACTCGACGCGCATCATCATCGGTCAGCTTTCGGAGCACATCTGACGTAATCCGTCCCTTTTTCTTGAGAATGACTTCTCCACTATCTGGATCCATCAAATCACGCCCAACAAACTGACCCAGCAATAATTTCCGGATCTTCCGATTCCGTTCTTCCTCGATAATTCGAAGCTCTTCTTGGTAGTCTCGCTCTACTTTGACACGATCATCAGTTTCGATGGTCCGAGATCGCTCATCTTTATCCACGCCTTTGCGCGAAAATATTTTAACATCGACCACAATCCCCTCAATGCCAGGCGGGACTTGCAAGGATGTATCCTTCACATCACCCGCTTTTTCTCCAAAAATAGCTCGAAGGAGTTTCTCTTCAGGCGTGAGTTGCGTTTCTCCCTTTGGAGTGACTTTCCCAACTAAAATGTCGCCCGGCTTCACCTCCGCACCAATACGAACAATACCACTTTCATCTAAATTTCTGAGCGCCTCTTCGCCAAGATTTGGAATATCGCGGGTAATCTCTTCTTTCCCTAACTTGGTGTCTCGCGCCTCAACTTCAAATTCTTCTATATGAATAGATGTGAATGTATCATCTTTCACCATGTTCTCACTGAGCAGTATGGCATCTTCATAGTTGTACCCGCCCCATGGCATAAAGGCCACCAACACATTTTTGCCCAAGGCTAATTCCCCTCGATCCATCGACGGTCCATCAGCTAACACCTGCCCTTCTTTCACCGGTTGTCCCACGCGCACAATGGGCGTTTGAGTAATACAAGTATTTTGATTGGTCCGCTGAAATTTTACTAAATCATAGGTATCCAGTATCCGAGCGATTTTTTTCTTTTCGTCCTTCTCCTTACTACCAGCTCGAACCACAATTCTTCGGGCATCCACAGACTCCACAATTCCATCTCGTTGGGCAATGGCTAAATGCCCAGAGTCTCTCGCCACAACAGATTCCATTCCCGTTCCCACGAGGGGGGAGTCACTCCTAATCGTTGGGACGGCTTGCCGTTGCATATTGGAACCCATAAGCGCTCGGTTAGCGTCATCATGCTCTAAAAATGGAATGAGGGCAGTAGCCACACTCACAACCTGCTTAGGCGAAACATCTAAATAATCCACCATATCAGGAGTGGTAGTCACAAACTCTCCAGCTTCTCGGGCAGTGATCGTTTCTGAAGTGAGCACCCCATCCTTATTCATAGCTGAGTTGGCTTGAGCAATGACCACCCGATCCCCGTCTAAAGGCGAGAGGAACTCGACTTCATCAGAAACACGCCCTTTCTTCACCTTCCTGAATGGAGCTTCGATAAACCCAAATTCGTTGATACGGGCATAGGTAGCCAGCGACGTAATCAACCCAATATTCGGCCCTTCTGGCGTTTCAATTGGACAGATTCGGCTATAATGCGAGGGGTGCACATCCCTTACCTCAAAACCCGCGCGCTCACGAGTCAAACCGCCAGGCCCCAACGCAGAAAGCCGCCGCTTATGGGTAATTTCCGCCAAGGGATTCGTCTGGTCCATAAATTGGGACAACTGACTTCCTGCAAAAAACTCTTTAATGGCCGCAACAATGGGCTTGGCATTAATGAGATCGTGCGGCAATACGGTTTCCATATCCAGGAGATTCATGCGCTCCTTAATACTCCGCTCCATTCTCGCCAATCCAATGCGAATTTGATTCTCTAGGAGTTCTCCAACAGAACGAACACGACGATTGCCTAAATGGTCAATATCATCCACTTCGCCCTTCCCGGCCTTGAGATCAACTAAGCATCGCACCACCTCAACAATATCTTGAGCCGACAGGGTTCGCTGCTCTAATGACAAATCAAGGTTAAATCGCTTATTCATTTTCAAGCGACCAACCGGCGACAAGTCATACCGCTTAGGATTCAAAAACAGATTTTCAAACAGGAGCTTTGCCGACTCAATTGAAGGCATTTCTCCTGGTCGAAGCCGCTTATAAATTTCAACCCAGGCTTCTTCTTTGGAATTCGTTCGTTCGGCTTCTATGGTATCCAAAATAACAGGGTTTGTAGTTGTACTATCCAAATAAATGACCTTGAAACTCTCAACCCGACCCCCTAGAATCGTCTCGAGTACAGGTGAGGTGAGCCGCTGATTCTTCTCTAAGAGTACTTCTTGGCTTTCCAGATCTACGAGCTCCGTCAACACGGCCCGGCCCACCAAATCTTCAGACTTAATAGGAATTTCCTTAATACCAGCCGAACGCACCCGACCCATAAGAGTCCTATTCAACTTCGTCCCTTCTTTGGCCAACCACTCCCCTGAACTCTTATCCACAATGTCAGCAGGAACACGTAAACCAGTATGAATCGCGGGATCCAGCTTGCGGAGCAACACTCCCTTGCTTACCCGGACCTCTTCTACAGGGTAATACATTTTCAGCAGGTCATCAGTACTGAAGCCAAACGCTTTCAGTAAAATCGTGGCAGGCATTTTTCGGCGACGATCGATGCGGACATACAAAATATCCTTGGCATCGTATTCAAAATCTAACCATGACCCTCTATATGGAATAATTCTACCGGAAAATAAGACTTTTCCGCTGGAATGCGTACGCCCTTTATCATGGCCAAACGAGGGACCTGGAGAACGATGCAACTGACTGACAGCTACCCGCTCTGTCCCATTGACAATAAAGGTTCCTCGATCAGTCATTAAGGGCAATTCCCCCACATAAACTTCTTGCTCTCTCACATCCAATACACGATTTTTAACAGCCTTATCTTGCTGGTCAAATACGACCAACCGGACACGCAGCTTTAAGGGAGCCGCGAAGGTCATCCCCTGCTCAATACATTCTCGAACGTCGTATTTGGGGGTTCCTAAAGAATAGCTGGAAAACTCCAGAATGGCCGAATTATTGTAATCCATGATGGGAAAAACACTTTTAAGTGCGGCGTGCAATCCCTTTTCAGCCCGGCGATCAGGCAACGCCTCCGCCTGCAAGAATTCCTCATACGAACGACGCTGTACCTCAACTAAATCCGGAATCACAATATGCGTGCGAATCTTCGAAAAACTATGTCGCTGAACACTGCCTTCAAAGGCTGATTGTGCCATTCACGTCTCCTTAATGGATTAACGGCTATTCGAGTCTAAACTATCCTTCAAAAATCTCCGGCGCAAGAGACCTACTTTACTTCGACCGTTGCACCCACGTCTTGAAGCTTCTTCTGAATGGCCTCAGCTTCCTCTTTGGTCGCACCCTCTTTGACAGTTTTAGGCACACCCTCCACCAAGTCCTTGGCTTCCTTTAAGCCCAAACCAGTAATTTCACGGACAACCTTAATGGCTTGAATCTTTTTGTCAGCTGGCGCTCCCGTCAATACAACATCAAACTCTGTCTTTTCTTCCGCTGCAGGGGCAGCAGCACCCGGAGCCGCCGCCACAACTCCCACCGGAGCCGCCGCCGTCACACCGAACCGGTCTTCCAAGCCTTTTACTAGATCAGATAGCTCAAGCACACTCAGATCCTCTATGGCCTTAATAAAATCTTCCTTCGACATTTTGGTTTTCGTAGCACTCATCTCTCCCTCTCCTTTCTGCGTTTTGTTTTCTTGTATGGCAGCTAAAATCGCAACAATACTTCTGACGATCTGACCCAAAGCCCCCACAAATCCCCGAATGGGTCCCTGGAAGGCCGACAACAACATGGCAAGCAATTCAGACTTTGACGGCAAATCTGCCACTGATGACAGGCGAACAGGATCTAACTCATCTCCATCAAGTACCGCTCCCTTCACCTGCAATTTTCTTTCGCATTTTTCCGCTCTAATAAAATCCCGTATCACCTTCGTCGGCAACACCGGGTCATCATAACCTATGACCAATACCGATTGGCCCTTAAACAAGTGCTGCAACGGAACCAGCGGGGTATCACCGATGGCTCGCACTGCCAAGGTATTCTTCACCACATGCATATGCGCCTGCGCTTGGCGAAGCTTTTTCCGCAAGTCATTTACTTGATTCACGGGCATCCCAGCACATTCGGTCACAATGGCAATTCGCGCACGAGCAAACCGTTCGTGCAAGACAGACACCACTTCTGTTTTGTCAGTTTTTTTCATACCCCAACTCACCCACTCAGATTAAAAGTTCATCCAACCTGTTTGGCAAGCCCAACGCTATCCAGGCGAATCCCTGGTCCCATTGTGCTTGACAACGTTGCACTCTTCACATACTTCCCTTTGCTGGAAGACGGCTTGGCCTTCATAATGGAATCGAATACCGTCCGGGCATTGTCTGTAATATGCTGGCTCTGAAATGAGACTTTACCAACCGGCACATGCACATTCCCGGCTTTATCAACCTTGTACTCCACTCGACCTTTCCGGATTTCTTGAATAGCCTTTCCCACTTCGAACGTAACGGTTCCCGTCTTTGGATTGGGCATCAACCCTCGAGGCCCGAGAACTTTCCCCAATTTTCCAACGGCACCCATCATATCTGGGGTGGCAATCATTGAATCAAAATCCAGCCACCCGTCTTGGATTTTCTGCAAAAGGTCATCACTCCCGACAAAATCAGCGCCTGCCTCCCTCGCCTCCTGCTCCTTCTCACCTTTTGCGATTACCAAAATGCGTATCTTTTTGCCAGTGCCGTGAGGAAGAACCGTCGTTCCACGAACCATTTGGTCAGCCCGTTTCGGATCCACGCCTAACGACAGAGCGATTTCAACCGCTTCATCGAATTTGGCGAATGCGGCCTCCTTAACCAAAACACTTGCCTCCTCTAACGAATACTCCGGCTTCGATACCTTCGCCAATGCTTCTTTAAATTTTTTCCCCACGGTACATACCCTCTTTTTAAGCAATAGAAAAAATTACCCTTCAACCGCAATGCCCATACTCCGAGCAGTCCCAGAAATGACATGCATGGCTGCGGGAATATCGGCGGCATTCAAATCTTCAACTTTCAACTTGGCGATCTCTTCTAATTGCGCCCGAGTAATGGTTCCCACTTTATTTTTATTCGGGATTCCAGACCCCTTAATAATACCGGCGGCTTTTTTCAAGAGATCCGATGCCGGCGGCGTCTTCATAATAAAACTAAAACTTCGGTCTTTGTACACAGAAATTACAACCGGAATAATGCTGCCCTCTTGTTTCTGGGTTTTGGCGTTAAACTGCTTACAAAACTCCATAATGTTCACCCCGTGCTGTCCCAATGATGGACCAACAGGAGGAGCAGGATTCGCTTTACCCGCAGGAATCTGCAGTTTGATTTGACTGGTTACTTCTTTGGCCATACATTCACCTACCTTAAAATTCTAGGACGCTTGCATAATTTCCATCCAACGATTGAAGAGACATGAGTCTCAACACACCCTATGTTCGTTCAACTTGGGAAAACGCCAATTCCACTGGAGTCGATCGCCCAAATATACTCACCAAGGCTTTCACTCTTGCATGATCTTGATCCACCTCATCAACTAACCCATTAAAGCCTAAAAACGGTCCGTCAACAATCCGCACGTTGTCTCCCTTGGAAAAGTTAGCCAATTCCCTTGGAGCGGAAACACCGGACTCGAGTTGCTTTAAGAGCGTCGACACTTCCTCAGGGTCTAACGGAATCGGTCGAACCCCGCCCCCCACAAATCCCGTCACTTTTGGAGTCTCCTTGATCATCGCGACCATCTCGTCGTTGATCGGCCCATTGGCTTCCAAGAGGACATAGCCCGGGAAAAATTTTCTCTTTGAAGCTCGACGCTTTCCCTCTTTAAATTCTATGACATCTTCGGTGGGGACAAGCACTTGCCCCATCGCTTCCCCCATACCCAGTTGATTTGCCCGCTCAACAATACCCGTTCGAACTCGACCCTCGAATCCAGCATAAGTGTGTATGACATACCAATGGCTCGCCATGAATCCCTTTCTTCTCCGTTAGACAATCCTGCTGATTAACCACACCAGAAATGAATCCACTATCGACAAATATATGGACATAATGAGGCAAAACAGCAACACAACGGTCGTCGAACCAATCGTTTCGGTTTTCGTGGGATATGAAATTTTCTTCAGCTCTCCTCGAACGTCGGACAAAAACTCTGTAATGGAAGACCAGACTTTCTTAAACACTCTTTATCCTTTGAGATTCACTTGACGTTTCTTCCATCCCGCCCCAAACCGTTTCCCCAGAAAACGCTTTGGCAGGGGCACCAGGATTCGAACCCGGACTTTCGGTTTTGGAGACCGACGTGCTAGCCATTGACACTATGCCCCTTCAATAACATGACATGCAGCCTTAGGAGCTGCCCCAGCTTACTTAACCTCTTTATGCGGGGCATGTTTCCGACAAAACCGACAATATTTTTTCATTTCCAAACGATCAGGATCGTTTTTTTTGTTTTTCATCGTTGAATAATTTCGTCGCTTGCATTCTCCGCAAGCTAGAGAAATAATTACACACATAGCTACACCTCTGTATCCTTATTCCACGATTTCCGTCACCACGCCGGCGCCAACGGTCCGACCCCCTTCACGCACCGCAAACCGCACTCCCTGCTCCATCGCAATGGGCGCAATCAACTCCCCGGCAAACGACACATTGTCCCCGGGCATCACCATCTCCA
>JBFJON010000030.1:0-8662 GCA_041617575.1 Nitrospirales bacterium
GGCAACGAGTAGTAAGTACCGCCAAGGGAATTTTTGGACGTGTATCATTGGCAACTGGTGTTGATATTGGATCTCGCTTGATGAAGACCGTTGTTATTCAGGCAGATCACAATGAGTTGTCGTTAGCAGATTTCTCGATGCAATCTGTTGTTAAAACGGCATTTCCTGATGAACAATCTTATACTGGACTTGTCGAGTCCATCCGAGAAAAAATAATGAATCCCCTTGGTACGATAGGAACGGCGCTATCGGGACCATCTGTTTTTGTTAAATCCATTACCCTTCCTGTAATGACAGAGGAGGATCTTCGAGAACATCTTGCCTTGGAACTTGACCGGTATATTGCTTTTGATGTTCAGGATGTGTTTTGGGATGTCTACTTCCGGAAGCCCCCTCATGAGGCCACAGAAGAACAGCAGGAGATTTTTCTCGTCGTAGCCAAAAAGGATGGTGTTGAGCGTCGTGTGGATGCCTTTCGTCAATATGGGATGACGCTCCGGTTTGTTGATGTGGATGCCTTTGCGCTGGTTAATATGGTGACGTACAACTACGGGAATGAAGGGTCTTGGTTGCTAGCCCATATCGGGCCAACGGGAATAGTTATGGTGGCCATTGTTGAAGGCGAAGCTGCGTGCATTCGAAAAGTTTCTTACGAAGCCGAGTGGTATGGAGATTTTCTTGATCAGGTGTTAATACGGCCGACTTCATTGGAATCGAGAAAAGAACTTGGAGCATCGGAGACCCTCCTTCTAGAAGAATTTTTCAAAGAAACGCGTGAGCAAATTTGTGAAACATTGGAATCATTCTCGGATCTAACAACGAAAGTCATAGATAGGGGTATCCTGCTGTCTGGCGGATATGTTGTTGCGCCAGAAATGGCATCAACATTGGCACAAACCTTGGGAATGCCGGTTACTCTCCTTGATCCCTTTCAGTCGATAACGGTTCCTCAAGCCATTCAACAGGATTCGGCTTTCCAGCAAGCGGCTCCTTTGATGGGTGTAGCCGTGGGTGTGGCGTTGCGAGGTACCGCGACACATGATTGAAATCAATCTAGCTCGTCAACTTCAGGCTGCCTCTATGGTAAACAGGGAATCATATCGAGGCTATGGATGGATATGTGCTGTTCTCTGTTTGGGGATTGGGGTGTCAAGTTGGTGGTGGACTCAGATCAAACAACAAGAATTTGAATACCTACTTCAGGAGAAAAATGTTCAAACGCAATCCCTGGAAAAGTTTCAAACGACATTGAATCGGTTAGAACAGTATCAGAAGGAAAAGGAACTTCTTAGTGGTTCATTTGAAGAATTGAACGCACAAGAGCTGGAGAAAAAGCAGCCTATGGCATTATTAGACGGAGTCATTCGCAGTGTCGATGGCCTTGATATTTGGTTGGATCATGTTCAAATGGTCGATCAGGTTGTTGAATTGCGAGGCCAATCTTTTGCCTTCCAGGAAATTGGAAAATATATCGATACGTTAGAGAATCTCCAGGTGATTACGTCATTGCCAGTCGTTGAAATCCTCGATCAAGAAGATAGAGATGGGGGAAAGGTCTTTTCTTTTGTTATTCGCTTTGTTTTGCCACTACAGGTGATGGCATGATTCGATGGTGGCATCAAACTCCGATCTGGCAGCGATTCGTGATCTTTGGATTAGCGTTGGTCCTGTTTGTATTGGGGATGCATACTTGGGTTTGGAGTTCGCTGGATAACTCTATTGGCAGGTTAGACCAAGACATCGCAGAGTTGACCAAGAAGAATCAGGAATCTATCAAGAGCATTGCTTTGTTAAGCGATGTGGTGCAAGAGTTGGCAATTTTACGTGAGAAAATGTCCCCACGTATCCAGCATTTACCCGTGAGGGTTGCGCCACGTGCCTTTCGAAAAGTTGTTGTTGATATTGGGAAACGAACCGGGGTGGCGGTCCGCTTGTGGAAACCCAAAAAATCCTTAATGAAAGTTGATCAATCTGATGTCCCCGTCGATATTGTTGTGAGAGTTGAGGGGAGCTTTTTTGGCACGGTTCAATTTCTGAATGAATTGCTGCAGTTATCATGGATTCAAACCGTCAATCCTCTCGTGCTTGTCAGAAAACAAGAAACCAGCAATTCACCTACACTCACGACTGATTTCACCATTGAGGTTTTGGGAGTCAGGGATATTCAGCAGGCCAAAGAGAAGCTCGAAACATACGGTGTGAGCCACGATTGTGAATATGAACCATTGACGTGAAGGACGCTAAAAAAAAAGAAGGGATGCTTGGATGGTCCAGGGTGTCAGAAAAAATGTATGTCGATTAAAGCCCCAGTTTCTGGGAGTTATCTATTGTTGCCTTCTGGCCTCCCCCCTTGCAGCAGCAGAATGTCAAAAAATTTATTTAGAAAATACAGGTTCCCTTGAAGGTTTAACGCTACAATCCCAGTTCCGCAAGGATTATGGAAATCCCCGTGATCCCTTTAGGCCAATAAAAAATCTGCGATCTATTCCATCCTCTTCCAGGAAAACACAGCCGGAACCACCAAAAATCCCTCAAATCTCAACTATTGAAAATCCCAATTTGAAGTTGTTGGGGATTATTCGCGGACAATATGGCCCTCAAGCTGTCATTCAAGTTTCGCCTGGGAAACGAATTTTCGTAAGGCCCGGGCTTGAACTTCTCCGATCAGGATGGATCATTAAGACCATCAGCGACGGAGAAGTGCTTCTGGAGCATCTCTCCACCTCCACTTCAGGGAAAGGCCTTCCCCAATCCAGGACTTTCGTCCTATCGTTTCCTACTCCTGGGAAATTGGGATAAAAATTCTGGTTGAGAAAGCCTTGGAAAACCTTCATAATCTCTAACCCCGTTTGGGGTTTCCATCATCGAATTCCGGGCCGTAAGCTTTTCTTTTTTACTGACTGAAGGATTGTTATGTTGAGGTATTTAAATGCAGGTGAATCCCATGGGAGAGGGCTCATGGCTGTGCTTGAAGGGGTTCCGTCCGGTTTACCTATTACAGCCGAGGCCATTAACACCGATCTAATCCGCCGACAAGGCGGCTATGGACGTGGCGGCCGTATGCGGATTGAAAAAGACCGAATCGAATTTATTTGTGGTGTCCGAAAAGGAAAAACGTTAGGCAATCCGCTTGGGCTTCTCATTTGGAATAAAGATTGGGAAAACTGGAAAGACATCATGGCGTCAGAGCCTGGGCAGCCTTCAACTGAGCGGGTGGTCACCCGTCCCCGGCCGGGCCATGCTGATTTAGTTGGGGCGATCAAGTATGGTCATCGGGATATTCGGAATGTGTTGGAAAAGGCGAGTGCTCGTGAAACGGCGATCCGTGTGGCGATTGGGGGGGTTGCCAAATCACTCTTGGCCCAGTTTGATATGCAGGTTGTGAGTTATACGATGGACATTGGCGGGATGGCGGCATCTAGTCCCACTGATCCTTTAGCTGCCTATCAAGAAGCGGAACAATCAGACGTGCGTTGTCATGACCCCGAGGCAGCCAAAAAGATGATTGAGCATATTCGCGGAGCCAAGCATAAGGGCGATTCGCTCGGAGGAATTTTTGAAGTCGTCGTGACGAATCCCCCGATTGGTTTGGGAACCTATGCCCAATGGGATCGACGGTTGACTGCACGACTGGCCATGGCAGCCATGAGCATTCAAGCCATGAAAGGCGTGGAAATCGGCATGGGCTTTGAGTCTGCACGCCGATATGGTTCAGAAGTCCATGATGATATTTATTTCGATCAAACAGCCGGACAATTCATTCGCAAGTCGAACAATGCGGGTGGATTGGAAGGCGGAATTACGAATGGGCAATCTATTATCCTGCGTGTGGCCATGAAGCCCATTGCGACCTTATATACTCCCAAAGACAGCGTGGACATTGTGACCAAAGAACCGTTTGAAGCCACCGTCGAACGATCTGATATTTGTACTGTTCCGGCAGCCGGAGTGGTTGGCGAAGCCGTAATTGCCTTTGAGATGGCTAATGCGCTCATCGAAAAATTTGGGGGAGACACCTTGGAAGAAATGAAACGAAATTTTGAGGGCTATCAGGAATATGTTCGCTCGTTTTAAGATCTCAGGTAATTGTGTCTTAGCTTGCCCATCCTTTTTTTTCGTGATCTCTTACGCGTGATTGTTCGTCCATGATGACCGCTTCTGCCGCAAGTTGCGTTCCGGTTGCCTTAGGTGACCGGAGCTATGTGATTGTGATTCAACCTGGCATCTTGAAACAAATTGGACATGTTCTCCAAGACGCTGGTTGCTCCGGTCGTGTGGGGATTGTGACCAACCCCGCTGTCAATAAATTGTACGGTCGCGTGGTGCATCGGGCTTTAAACGAAGCCGGGTTTTCTCCCTTCTTCATCATTGTTCCCGATGGAGAGCAGGCGAAAACCATGAAGTGGTTAGCAAAAATTTTAGACTCTCTGGTGATGCAACGTATTGAACGCCAGGATGTAATCTTGGCATTAGGTGGGGGTGTCACGGGGGATGTGGCAGGGTTTGCGGCTTCGACCTATCTGCGAGGAATCCCGTTTGTCCAAGTTCCAACTACTCTTGTGGCCCAAGTGGATTCAAGCGTGGGCGGAAAAACCGGAGTGAATCATCCGCGAGGAAAGAATTTGATTGGAGCATTTTATCAGCCTCAAATAGTGGTCATTGATCCTGGCGTCCTCAAAACGCTTCCTCCCCGACAATGGATTGCTGGGCTGGCCGAGGTGATTAAATATGGGATGATCGCGGACAAACCATTTTTTGAATATCTAGAAAACCATGTTGAAGGACTACGAAGTCAGTCTGATGATGTGATCCCTCATGTACTTAAACGGTGCTGCGAGATTAAAGCAGAAGTGGTTTCAGGTGACGAACGTGAATCAGGTAGAAGAAGAATTTTAAATTATGGGCATACCTTGGGTCATGCGTTGGAAGCCTGGGGGCACTACAAAAAATGGATACATGGTGAGGCGGTTGGGCTTGGGATGGTTCTAGAAGGATCATTAGCTCATTACCTCGGTATGTGCTCCAAAGACGTTGTTGAACGTCAGGATGATCTCATCAAGAGCGTGGGGTTGCCCAGTAGCATGCCGAAGATGAAATTTCTGGATATTTGGCAAGCTATGCAACACGATAAAAAAGTAACCAAAGGAGACATTCATTGTGTGTTGCCCAAGGGAATTGGAGATGTACGGGTCGTGCCATTAGTTCGCGAATCTATACGGAGATGGTTTTCGGTTCAGCGATCATCTTCTACCAGATTAACCAATGCCGTTCGAAATTCTGCATCTCGTTCACGACCGGCAAGGAAGAAATAACATGGCGCGCGCCAAACAATTGACGAGTGAGGAATTGAAACAGCAAGTGCGGGAACGGACCCGCGAAGTGCATATCCTCCATCGGATCAGTGAGTCAATTAGTAGCACGTTGGAGCAGGAAACTGTCTTGAAACAAATTGTAGAAGTGGTTGTTGAAGTCACAAATGCCGATGCCTGTTTGCTGTATTTGATTTCTGAAAACAAGGACGAACTGATCTTGCGCGCTTCAAAGAATCCGCATCCCCGACTGATCGGCCGGATCTCCCTCGGATTGGGAGAAGGGATTACCGGATGGGTCGCACGAGAAAAAGTCCCTGTTGTTGTTCCCAGAAATGCCAGTGATGACGCTCGGTTTAAGTTTTTCCATCGGTTGCCGGAAGATCGCTACCAAGCCTTCGTGTCAGTTCCTATTATCAGCAAAGGGGAAATTATTGGGGTGATCAATGTACAACATAAACGATCCAAGCGTTATACGGAAGAAGCCTTGGCGTTACTGTTGACCATTGCGAATCAAGTGGGAGGGGCGATCGCCAATGCAAGATTGTATAATGAAATGCGAGAAAAGGCGCGTCGCCTCGAAACGCTATCTCAAGTGTCGGAAACGGTAACGTCGAATCGATTGATTGAAGATGTCTTGCAATTAATCGTGACCATGACCGCTCAACTGATGAGTTCGAAAATTTGCTCCATTATGCTGATGGACCAAGATTCCGGGGAGCTTCGGATTACAGCGACACAGAGTTTGAGCGATGCCTACCGACGAAAGCCCCCATTAAAAGTAGGTCAAAGTATGAGTGGACGGGCCGTTCAAGAACAACGGCCAGTGTATGTGCCAGACGTCACGGCAGAAGGCGGGTATTTTTATCGTGATTTGGCTAAACGGGAAGGCCTGCACTCGCTCTTATCGGTTCCCATGTTGATGAAAAATAACGTGATTGGGGTCATTAATGTCTATACCTCGACTCATCACCTTTTTTCAGAAGAAGAAACGAAGACCCTTCAAGCTATTGCCAACCAAGCAGCTGTGGCCATCGAACACACACGCTTACTGGAAAAATCCTTTGAAATGCAAGTGGCCTTGGAAGTTCGCAAACAAGTTGAACGAGCCAAAGGTTTTCTCATGGCCTCAAAAGGTCTATCTGAGCCAGAGGCTTTTCGACTCATGCAACGACAAAGTATGAATTTACGGAAATCGATGCGGGAAATTGCTGATGCCATCATTCTTGCTGAAGAACTTCAGCAGGCCACCCAATCCTAGGGGGCATGATAAGTACTGGTTAATCGGATCCATGTATGGCTGTGGGTTGTTTGAAGAGTGGTTCCGTCACTTGTATAATAACTGAAATAGGCGACAACGAAGTCGCCGTCTCACATAGAATCGATGAATAGGACAATGGCGTCCTCGGTTCCTTTCGGGACAGAGGACGTTTTTTTATCATGATACTACGATTGGCCATGGTACAGATGAATGCGGTCGTCGGGGATCTTGAGGGGAATACTCGCGCAATTTGTCGATGGATTCGAGAAGCCAAGAAGGGGGAAGCCGATGTTGTCGTGTTTCCCGAATTAGCCGTATCGGGGTATCCTCCGGAAGATCTTCTCCTCATGCCCCAGTTTCTTCGTGATGTTGATCTCATGCAGAATCGGATAGCAAAAGCTTCAAACGATCTTATGGTGGTGGTAGGGAGTATCGCCAGTCCACACCACCTTAAATTAAAAGAAAGCTCCAAGGCCAAGCACAATAATTTATCTGAGAGACAGAAACCGTTGAATGTGGCATGGGTGTTAGTGAATAGCCGTTTGGTAGGAAGCTATGCCAAGCAAAAGCTTCCCAATTATGGGGTCTTTGATGAACAGAGGTATTTTCAAGAGGGAATGGCCAATCCCATTTTTTGTTTAGGATCGGTTAGGATTGGAATCAATATTTGTGAAGATATCTGGTTTTCTGATGGGCCAGCCCGCACTCAAGCGAAACAGGGGGGAGCGCAAGTCATTTTGAATTTGAATGCCTCTCCCTATCATGTTGGGAAAACACGGGCTCGACTACGCTTGTTGGCCTCCTGTGCCAAAGAACATCGAGTGTTTGTGGGCTATACGAATATGGTTGGAGGGCAGGATGAATTAGTCTTTGATGGCAATAGTCTTGTGCTCGATCCGAGAGGACAACTCATGGTTCGAGGGAAGGCGTTTGAAGAAGATCTTTTACTCACCGATCTTCATATTCCCTGCGAAGTTGATACACAACCCAAAAGTGTGCCAACGATATTGCCCTCTCAAAAGAGGGTCGGGATTTCCTTCATACGAATACCGTGGAAATCTTCTCATCCAAAGGCTGGGGCACCTTTGGACGATACACTTTTATCAACAATGACTGAACCGGAGGAAATCTATCGCGCGTTGGTATTAGGAGTAAGAGATTATGCCCGGAAAAATCTGTTTTCCCAAGTGTTGGTGGGGATAAGTGGAGGAATTGATTCAGCTTTGACGGCACTGATTGCGCGAGATGCGCTTGGTGCCTCCAAGGTTGTGGGTGTCATGATGCCGTCTCCCTATACCTCTTCCGCGAGCAAACAAGATTCAAAGGCCTTGGCGAAGCGCTTGGGAATCACCTTGCTGAATCTTCCGATTACCGCCATTTTCAAAACCTTTCTTCGTCAACTGTCCCCCCTATTTATGGGTTATCCGATTGATACAACAGAAGAAAATTTGCAGGCCCGTATTCGTGGTACTCTTTTAATGGCCCTTTCCAATAAGTTTGGGTATCTTGTGTTAACAACGGGAAATAAAAGCGAAATGAGTGTGGGGTATGCCACCTTATATGGAGATATGGCAGGTGGTTTTGCCGTTATCAAAGATATTCCAAAAATGCGGGTGTATCAATTGGCTCAATGGCGGAGCGACTATCAGGACGCAGATTTTGACCGAGTCAGTATTCCCAAGAGAATTCACTCGCGGGCCCCATCGGCTGAACTCAAAGCGAATCAGACGGATCAGGATTCATTGCCACCATACTCTCAACTGGATGCGATTTTGCAGGCCTATGTGGAGGACAATCTTCCAAAAAGTAGAATTGTTCAGTCAGGCCATTCTGTACGTACTGTGCAAAAGGTGATGCGGCTGGTCGATCAAAGTGAATATAAACGCCGCCAAGCTCCTATCGGAATAAAAATTACAGGCAGGGCATTAGGCAAAGATCGACGCATGCCAATTACTAATCGATATCTTCGGAAGGTATGAGCACCTTCTTGCGAAGTAGAGTCCGGCTAAAGACTTGGCGATACCATGACAACAGGTAATTCACTTTCATCCACGACCACTGTTGCAGTTGGCTCTCAGGGCTTACAGGAGCA
>JBFJON010000031.1:0-8520 GCA_041617575.1 Nitrospirales bacterium
TCGAATTCCATATTGCTAATGGCACACAAGGCATTGGGCCTTGTGGAACGACTGGGGAGTCGGCCACTCTCACGCCACAGGAACATGAACGAGTCGTGGCTGTCACCGTGGATGTCGTGAATAAACGCGTTCCCGTCATCGCCGGAACTGGCTCCAACTCCACTGACGAGGCCATTATCTTTACCAAGCATGCCAAGGCCGTAGGAGCAGATGGAGCCCTTCTTATTACCCCGTATTACAACAAGCCAACACAAGAAGGTCTCTTTCGTCATTTCGAAGCCGTCGCCAAAGCCGTCGACTTCCCACAAGTCCTCTACAACATTCCTGGGCGAACCAGCATTAATATGCTGCCGGACACCACAGCACGTCTTTCGCAAATTCCAAGTATTATTGGTATTAAGGAAGGCAGTGGATCACTTCAACAAGTTTCAGAAATTATTCATCGCTCAAAACCAGGCTTTCTGGTTCTATCCGGCGATGACACCTTGACGCTTCCCATGATGTCCCTTGGGGGAAAAGGCGTCATTACTGTTACCGCAAATGTGGCACCAACGGACATGGCCCATATGGTTTCAGCCGCAATAAAAGGCGACTATGAACGAGCACGAACCCTCCATTTCAAATTGATGCCCTTGTTCAGCGCTCTGTTTTTGGAAACCAACCCCATTCCCGTTAAAGCCGCCCTGGCCATGATGGGGAAAATGTCAGAGGAAGTCCGCCTCCCCCTCACTCCCCTCGCTGATGAATACCGGCCCAAACTCCGAGAAGCCTTGCAACAGGCTGGTATTCTGTAAGGATTCATTTTATGGTGCGAACGATCATTGCCGGTGCGGCTGGCCGGATGGGAATGCGGCTCGTGGCATTAATGCAGGAAACCGCTGGTCTATCATTAACCGGTGCCATTGAAATGAGGGACCATCCCGCACTTGGAAAAGATGCCGGTGAAATCGCCCAATTGGGAAAAACGGGCATTCTCCTCACCGACAAACTTCACACTTGTCTTGCTCAAAGTGACGTGGTGATTGATTTCACGGACCCAGCCTCATGCCTTGCTAATCTCGAGCAGGTCGTCAAAACTTCAAAAGCTATGGTAGTTGGGACGACAGGGTTTTCCGATCAAGAACTCACCCAACTCAAAACCTTAGCCACAAAAGTTCCTTGCGTGTTTTCACCCAACATGAGTGTGGGCATCAATGTCCTGGTAAACACGATTGGCAAAATCGCCAAATCCCTTGGTGAGACCTACAACATCGAAGTGATTGAAGCCCATCACAACAAAAAAAAAGATGCTCCAAGCGGAACGGCTCTCAAATTGGCCGAGGCCTTGGCCGCGGGGATGGAATGGGATTTAAAAGAAGTGGGAGTCTATGCCCGGCATGGCATCACCGGCGAACGCAACACTCGTGAGATCGGCATCCAAACCCTACGAGCCGGAGATATTGTCGGAGATCATACGATTCTGTTCGGTGGCCCCGGTGAACGGATCGAAATCACACATCGTGCCCATACCCGCGACACCTTTGCCCGTGGCGCACTCCGCGCCGCCGAATGGGTCGTCCTACAGCCCCCTGGACTGTACTCCATGACCAATGTCCTTGACCTGGGATGATTTCCACCAGAATTCTCTACCTCTAAACATTAGTCATCTTTCCCTTCAAGAACCATACAACATTCTTTCATTGACAAACCGAAAGTGCACGTGGTGTTATCGATAACGTGTATTGATGCAAACTCTTTCTTCTTTTTGAATTACTGGAGACCGTCTTTATGGATATGTTTGGGAAAGTGCCCTTAATTGAAATTCCAGTCCACGTCGCACCCGATCAAAAAAAATGGTTGGATAAAATGGTCGAGGAAGGCCGAATTGCCGTACCTCCGGGAGGCACTCTAGAAAAAGGCTCGGTCATTTCGATGTTCATCCGTATGCTCATCCATAATGCTATGGAAGAACAAATGCGGCAGGCCGCCATCGAAGCTGAGGACGAAGATGACGATGATGATGAATAGCCCCTTAGGTAGGTTTATCCTTTCTAAAACCTTGTGGTCTTCCAAACGCTCGATGAATTTTCTGAACCCCTTTCTTAAATCAATGATGAGTCATTTCCAATTGGCGGCTTGATTCCGAAGCCGAGAGGTAGAACTGTTCGGCTGCACCGAGGGTCTCACCTTCGGGGCCTACTATCTGACCGTTCTTGTTCATCCCATCAACTCGATGCCACCAAGGGTATATTTGATTACCTATCGGTTGATGGTGGGGTATTCGAGGTGGATTCCACGCTCTTCCAGGGGTTCTTCGACATGGTGGGTGCTCAGCGGATACGCATGAGAATGACCTCGGGAGGGCAATGCGCTCCTTTGATGTTCGCCGCCATCGTTGCTCTCACTTCATGCCTAGTGAAATTAGCGAGATTGATCATACCTCAAAGCGACCCAAATGAAAATTGCGACAGAACCTGAGACCCTCCTCGCAGGCTGCCCCCTCATTTTGAGGCCGCTGCCTGGGCAATTGCCCCCCCACTGCTTCTTTGGTACGTTTCCGTTATTCCCTAGTCCGTTTCCGTTTCCCCAAAATTTCCTATACTCCCTTACATCGTTTGAAGGAAGACTATTGTGAATCACAGTGGTCCGACTGTAGGGCAAGGCCATTAGCGAATTGATGTATCACACGCTTGCCCGGAGGTGGAATATGAGAAGACTCACTATTCTATGCTCGATGTTCCTTTTGCTTGGCATCACGTCTGCCTGGGCTGCCGATGAACAGAACAGCTTATCAATAGGAGATGCCGCGAGTGTTGATGACGCGGTCGGGCGCATTACAGCAAAGCTTGAGAAGCAAGGCTTTGATGTGGTCGCGACCATTAACCATTCAGCTAACGCCGCCAGCGTTGGCCTGGAGTTAGATCCCACGCAGGTTATCTTTTTTCGCTCTTCACGTCTCGAAACCCCACTTTTCAGACAAAGCCAGACTGTTGGCATCGATTTGCCGTTCAAGATCCTGGTGTACAAGAATACGTAGGGGATTCAGTTCAAATTTAACGCTATTGGCTACCTCACCGATCGTCATGATCTTTGGATCCTAAACTTGAGCCTGCTGCTACTGAATATCGCACAGGAGCAGTTCGGCAAGCTCGATAACGGGGTAATCGCCATTGAGGGTAATCAGCCTATCGATGACACGGTTTTCAGTCTACGCATGGCTTTGGTGGATGAAGGGTTTGCGATTCCTCTGGAGATTGAGTTTGGCGCCGATGCGGCCAGCGGGAGAACGAGTCAACGCCAGACCACATTCCTCGTGACCCCTGTGCAAGCCAGGTATGGTTTACATTTTAGTCCGGGGACATGGTTGACACATATCTTTAGGTTGCTCCATGCCTGCCTTGAGCCGGCGTAATCGTGTTCGTGCGAAGATTCAAGACTTCGAGCACATGAAAACTTTATGCAGCTTCCACCTATTTTCATCCAGAGGCGTGAGGCCCAGCGATTCTTTCGCCAAGATCTCCGAGACGTACACGTGATGCCCCGGCCGAATCTGCTCGGGCCGAATGAGTCTTTGGCCATACCGGAACGATGAGCCGCAAGACTAGGGAATACGCATATTACGCCAGAATTAAAAATTCGAGACCAACAGGCAATACAGTTGCAGCCCTATTATTCGGGAAGTGCTGGGAACGCAAAGGGGATCGTTTCACCCGTGAGGACCTTTAAAAACGCCAGGAGGTCACCTTTTTCATCATCAGTAAGCCCCAATGGTTTCACCAAGGGACTAAGGTAGGGATTGGGACCGCCTCCTTGATCAAGAAAAATGATAACCTCTTCTATTGTTTTGAAGGCTCCGTCATGCATGTAGGGTGCGGTTTCAGAAATGCTGCGGAGCGTAGGGGTTTTGAACGCGCCCTTATCACGCTCAGTTTGCGTCACATAATAGCGACCAAGATCCTCTTCTCGAGGGCCTATTTGGGGCACGCCAAGGTTGTGGAATTTGCCATCGGTAAAGTTAGGTCCGTTATGACACAGGATACAGCGGGCTTTGCCCTTGAAAAGGGCGAGACCACGAATAGCCGCATCGTCCATGGCTTTTTTGTCTCCAAGGACATACTGATCAAAATGTGAATTGGTTGAAATAATCGTTCGCTCGTAAGCGGCAATCGCATTGGCGATTCCTTGCAGGCTTACATCTGTTCCGAATACCACCCGGAACTGCTCTTGATAGCCCTTGATCTTCCTTAGCTTCCCCACCACGTTTTCGTGCGTCTCACCCATCTCCAAGGGGTTTTGGATGGGTCCCAGCACTTGCTCCTCTAACGAGCCGGCTCTGCCGTCCCAGAACAAGCTTGAGTTAAAAGCGGTGTTGAACACCGTGGGAGCCTGTCGACCTCCGACTTTCCCGTCTACTCCAATTGAAGTCTGGCGAGGATCGGCAAAGCCAGCAGTTGGAAGATGGCAGAACGCGCATGAGATCTGATTGTTTTTAGATAGTCGACCATCAGAGAACAACCGTTTTCCCAATTCGACCTTCGCGTGGTAATTGAGATTGGTGGGCGGGACAGGAACTGTAACCGGTAACGGACCGATATCAGGTACGGCAATCCCATCCACCTTCACCAGATCCGAAACATAAACAGTAACCGGTGGTTCCGTGGAGGGACAGCCAGCCAGCAAACACAGTCCTGCCCAACTGCCGAACACAGCCATTAAAAAAAAATTATGGTTCGCGGATTTATCCTGGTATTCGTCCATGTTTGCCTTAGTCCGTTATTCATTGGGGTCAAGCAGGTTGTAATGGTAAATGGAGGTGGAAGGTCGTGCCGACACCCTCTTGACTCTCGACGGTGATAGAACCCTCATGTGCATCAATAATGTCTTTGACAATTTTGGTGCCCAACCCGGTTCCTCCAGGTTTTGTGCTGATGGCCCCTGTGGTGAAAAGACTCTCTCGCACCTCTTGTGGCATGCCTCGGCCTGTATCTACCACTGACAAGACCACTTTATTATCCTCTGAAGAGGTACGCCCTTGAATCGTGATAGACCCGCCGACTGGAACTTCTGGTATCGCATTATTGATGAGGTTATAGAAGAGCTTGAAGAGACGAGGCTCATCAGCCTGTATCGGCGGGAGATCGTCAAGCCCTTTCGTTTGGAGTGAAATACCCTTCTCCTTAGCCAGAAACTGTAAGGTCTTAATAACCTGGCTCACGACCTCTGCCAACTGGCAAAGGCTGAATCGGGGAGGACTACTCAAGCCCTTGACGCAGTCAGCAATATCCCTCATTTCATTTTGGATACGCTGAGCATTATTCCGTACCATATCGATGATATCATTGCTCATCTCTTGGCTGGACTTCGCCTCTCTGGCCTGTAATTCAGGCAACTGCGTAAAGTGCTCACTCAGTTCGTCCTGCAGGAGCCAGGCCCCGCTAAGGATAGGCATCAACATATTCTTTATTTCGTGTCCAATCCCTCCGAGCATTCGTGCGACCTCGGCAAGTTTGGCTTCTTGCTCCAGTTTTGTCTGGAGTTCCTTGTTCCACTCAGCAAGTTGGGTGGCTTGCGCCTGGACGGCGTTATGAAGTTCCCTAATCCTGAGCAGTGAGCGGACTTTTGCGAGAAGTTCCACTGGATTAATCGGCTTAATGAGGAAATCATCAGCGCCAGCTTCAATACCTTTCACTCTTTCCTTGGCAGGATCTAGAGCTGTCACCATGATTACTGGAAGAAGAGTTGTTTGGGAATTTTCACGTATCCTTTGGCAGACTTGATACCCGTTAAGTTCGGGCATCATCACATCAAGCAGAACTAAGTCGGGGTTCTCCTTCGTAAGGAGTGCCAAGGCTTTACTACCGGAGTCGGCGGTAATCACGGCATAATTTTGGTTCTCGAGTATGGCAACCAAAAGTTTGACATTTGCCGGTGTGTCGTCAACGACTAGGATTTTGGCTTGAGTCTTCAATTTTTTCTTCCTAAAAGAAGTGCTGCGAGCCCTTAACGAGCGTCCTGGCCGTTCAAGCGCGAATTCAGTACATTTTTGATGGCAGGGATAAACTCCTTTATGTTGATAGGTTTGGCTTGGAAACCGTCAAAGCCCGCTTCCAGGATCTCTTGACGTTGAGCTGTCATAACTGAAGCTGTTATGGCAATTACTGGTGTTGCTTTCGTTAAGGGGTCCGCCCTAAGATGTTGTAAAGCCGTAATACCATCCATTCCGGGGAGTTGAATGTCCATGAGGATTAAAGCAGGGTGGTGGGTGCCAGCGATTTTAATCCCCTCCTCAGCAGTCATAGCTTCCATGGTTTCATATCCATTGAATTGAAGGAGGTCTCGAACCAACTTAAGATTTTTTTCGTTATCCTCTACAATGAGGATCAAATCTTGAGCCATTGGCATACCACGATTCAGTCGAGGTTCACGTCTGTTCGCTGTACAAATTCCAAAGGGAGGTGAAGATGAAAGGTTGTGCCTTTGCCCTCTTCACTCTCAACACTGATTGAGCCCCCATGCGCATCTACCACATCTTTGACGATCTTGGTCCCTAATCCTGTCCCCCCGTGTTTCCGGCTAATGGCCCGAGCTGTAAAGAGACTCTCACGTATCTCAGGAGGCATACCCCGGCCGGTGTCTGCCACGGACAGAAGCAGGAACCTAGCCTCAGGGTCAGCCCGACCTTGTATCGTAATAGATCCTCCAACCGAAACCTCTGGAATGGCATTCTTGATAAGGTTATAGAAAGCGTTGAAGAGCCGGCGCTCGTCAGCCTGAATTGGGGGCAAGGAGTCAAGGATCTCAATGCGTAGTGAGACACGCTTCTGATCAGCCTCCACGTTCAGCATCCTTACCACGCTACTCACGACCTTTTTCACCTGACAGGACACCAGATGAAGAGGTGAGCTAAGACCCTTGACGCAGTCGGCGATTTCCCCTACCCGTTCCTGGATGTGATGGGCCACATTGGTCACCATCCCGATGATTTCTTTGCACAGTTTCTGATTGACTTCCGCCTGGTACCGCTCGCTCTCTGGCAATCTGCCAAAAAGATCATTGATTTCCTCTTGTAAGAGTAATATGCCATTCTTTATTGGCATAATTTGCTTCCTGACATCATGCCCGATATCTCCCAGTGAGCGCGCAACCTCGGCCAACTTGGCTTCTTGAGCTAACCTGATTTCCAGCTTCCTATTCCACTCAGTCAGCTCCCCGGCATGGGACTGAATCGCATCATGCAAAACTTTAATCCTGAGGAGTGATCGAACTCTTGCTAGAAGTTCCGCTTGACTAATAGGCTGGGTGAGAAAATCGTCAGCACCAACTTCGATCCCCTTCGCTCGCAGCTCACTTGGATAATTGGCGGTCACCAAGACAACCGGAAGAAGGGTGGTTTCCGGGTCCTCACGAATTTTTCGGCAGACCTCAAATCCGTCCATTCCAGGCATCTTCACATCTAGGAGAATCAAATCCGGCCGCTCTTCTGCCACTTTCTCTAAAGCTTCAGGCCCCGTGGTGGCTGTCACCGTGGTATAGCCTTGAATTCCTAATAGGTCGACTAGCAGCTTAACATTAGAAGGCGTATCATCAACGACTAGGATCTTGGCGTTTTGTTTCATAAAGAGACCTCGCTTGAAGTAGGCTTTTTGACGGCCTGGGGTTAGTATGGTTCCAGTTCAAGGAGCGAGCGGATGTGCGCGACAAAGTCTGCACGGTTGAATCCCCCCTTCTGCACCAGGTCACTAATCCGGCCATTTAGGACAGCTCTCTCTGATGGGGTCAATGTCTTGCAAGTGAGGACCACGATCGGAATGCTTGCGGTCAGCGGGTCACGCTTCAATTCGTCCAGGACTTGAAAGCCATCAACATCCGGCATTAACAAATCCAGTACGATCAGATGAGGAGCCTGCTCCTGGGCTAAAGCCATCCCTTCCCTGCCACTCCCGGCTTGCAATACAATGAATCCTTCAGGCTCAAGCATAGCCTTCATTAGTTCGAGCACCATCGGGTCATCATCGACGATAAGAATCTTCCTTTTAAGTTGGGCAGGAGTTGTCCTGGCGACGCGGTGGACCGCAGAGATGACATCGCCACGGTCTACAGGCTTAACCAGGTATTCGGCCGCGCCTAATGAGAATCCCTTGCCGCGTTCATCTAAAATAGACACGATGACGACAGGAATTCCTGCTATCTTACGATCGTCCTTCAAATAACTCAGAAATTCCCAGCCATCTAACCCCTGCATTAAGATGTCGAGCGTGATCACGCCAGGTCGGAGGGCCCGCACCTTTTCAAGGCCCATTTCGCCGGTGTTCGCAAATTCAACCGCAAATCCTGCCTCTGTTAAGTAAAGTGAAAGTAGTTTGGCCGCCGAGGGATCATCCTCTACCACAAGGACGAGCGGGCCCTCTTGTTGGACACTTGGTGCCTTTATTGAGAGCACTGACACCTTTTCAACGGACTCTTTAATTGGTAAAGAGAAGGTGAATGTGCTTCCTCGACCTACCTCGCTCTTTACCCAAATTTGGCCGCCATGAAGTTCAA
>JBFJON010000032.1:0-8511 GCA_041617575.1 Nitrospirales bacterium
AGATGGTACGCCGTTCAAGGCGAACTGGCCAAATCCATCGATGGAGCGGCATTTGCCGGAGCACAAAATGTGAACAATCCCAATATTCCTGATCTGAATCTTTTTGTCGAACAGGTCGCTCAGGCAAATTTTGCAGATGGGTTATTAGGGACGGATACAGCTCAATTTGTTGTCACCCCCGACGGACTCGGGAAAATCACCGTGTCTGGTTCAACAAACGCCCTCAATACCTTGGCAAAGGGTTATAACCCCGCCTATGACAAGACTCACGTGGCCACAGCTGGATCAGCCAAACTTCGGAATGCGGAAATCGCCATGGTCCTCGATGTCTCAGGATCGATGAACGGGTCTCCCCTCACGAATTTAAAGGATGGGTCAAAACAATTTGTTCAAAATTTTGCTGATCAGGAAAACCACAGCAAATTTGCCATGATCACTTTTGCCTCTGGAGTAGAAAAACCCTTTGATCTGGACCATGGCTATGTGAACCCCGTGGAAAACGCCATAAACGGACTGAATGCCACAGGGGGAACCAATGCGGAAGATGGATTAGCTCAGGCCAACGATCTCCCTTGGGCTGATCAGTCTGCACTTCCTCCAAATGAACGGGGCAAACAAGTCGTCGTCTTCTTTTCTGATGGCAATCCCACAGCCTTTCGTGGACAATTTAAATGGAAGAACAACGATTATGACGGCGTGGCCGCCGTCTCAACAGCAAATGACGTCTACGGTTGGATGTTAGACCCCGACCAACAAAGCCAAACTATGGTTACCAGCGATATGGAGAGAACCGGAGATGGCAAATCCTCAGGCTCCACTGCTTGTCCATCTATGGGGGGCAACAAAGACAATGTGAAATGGTATATTTTTGAAGATCCCACCTATGGGTTCGCCAATTTTGCGGCGACAGCAGGTCTCGGACCAGAGGACTGCTATATCAGTCATCCGGATCCTCTCTTTGATTATCACGTGTGGCTCAATAAACAAATGGCCTTAGACAACGCCCAGGTGCTGAAAGATCGCGACATTGAAATTTATACCATTGGGCTGGGTAACGTGGACCAAGCCTATTTGGAACAACTCTCAAGCGGTCCAGAGTTCTCCTACTATACGACGGACCCAGCAGAACTGGCAGGCATATTCCAACAAATTGCCAATATTCTGAAACTGGTGTTGGTGAGTTAAGGAACTTCTGAAATCGTCTTTGGAAACAAGAATGAATTAGAAACGTCATCAGAAAGGTTCGCCATTATGGAAAAGAAAGCCCGTAAACCAAACTCTGTTTCATTCTTTGGCCGAGCGCTGGCCCCTTGTCGTAACGAAGCGGGAATATCGGCCGTTGAGACCGGAATGACCATGTTGTTGTTTGTAATCGCGCTCTTTTCGGTGATTGAATTTGGTTGGTTTTTCCTTCATCAAAATACACTGACCGCGGCGGTGAGAGATGGCATCCGTCTGGGAGCCATTGGTTCATCACTGGGCGACGGGCAGGGAGGTCAAATGTCCCGAGAAGCCAGTATCAAGCAAGCGATCAAGAATCGGGCCGATGGGGTCATGGATATTGACCCATCAAATATTCAAATTTTTCCCGTTAAAGCCGATTTTACCGATGCCGACGATCCAGCCGTCAACAACGCAGGTGGAGCGGGCGCCTTTATGCGCGTGCGCGTTCTATATGATCATCAATTCTTCACATCACTGATTGGTGGATTTTTTGGTAATGGGACGATTCAAATCAATTCAGAAGGAACGTTCCGCAATGAAAACTTTATTTTATAGAATTCCCATATTGGAGACTCACACCATGTCACAGCAACCGCGCCAACTTTGCCACGATGAACGGGGTTCAACGATCCTAGAACTCTCAATCTCCCTTATGCTATTCCTTTTTATGGCCTTTGGGGTCATCGAATATGGATCAATATTGAATGAGCGAAACTCGCTTACTCAGTTGGCTCGAGAAGGAGCCAGCCTAGCCTCAAGGAATTTGACTTCGGATCAAAATATGTTGGATCTGTTGGAATCTACGGATAACTCGCTGGACATGGCCAATAACCCGGGGAAATATCGCATTTTCTTGGCGCAAATTACCGCTGGTACTGCCGGAAACCCTACGCCCACTTGCGCATTAACGCAAAGGGGAGGATTAAACAACCAGGTACAGGCTCCAACGGCTCCAAATTGTGATTTGGATGCTAATCTCATGAATTACGTGACCTATGATCCTGGACTTGGTACCGCTCCGGTCGGTCAATTTACGGTCGTCAAAGTCTATTATCAGCATGATCCCATCACGCCCTTCGGCAATTTGGATTGGTTTGGCGGCGGGAATGGCAATGCCCCGACCGTCATGATGAGTCGTGCCATTTTCTAATAATTTTCCGTTTCTACCGAACACTACAATTGCAAATGAGCTATCCTTGATCTCTAAATTAGGGACTTGGCAAGACAAAAGATCCTATCACCCTTCACGAATCTATTCCGCCCTTTACTGCTCGAAATCCCTCTCCTATCTTGGTTTTTATGTCATCGACCATTTAAGCCACGGGACACGAGGGATTTCGAACTCCAACGAAGGTGGAAACAAATAAGAAGATGCCCTACAGAATTTTTTAGACTAACCAGAGATTGTAAAATTTATTCAGGAGGGGTTTTGGAATCTGGAGTTGACTTCTTGGATACGCCCGTGAGCCTTGATGGCTTCGGGGCTTTGCGGATGGATGCGAACAAGTTGTTGAAAGACGGAACGCGCCATGGAGGGTTGTTGAAGTTCTATATGGGAATATCCAATTTTGAGGAGCGAAGCTGGGACTTTGTTGCTGGATGGATAAAAGGTAAACACCCGTTCAAATTCCTCAATGGCTTCTTGAAAACGCCGCTGCCCATAGTAGCATTCACCCAACCAATATTGGCTATTCGCCGCTAGTGAGGAGTTCGGGAATGTGCGAAGAAATTCTGAAAAATCTCTGGCTGCCTCACCATAATTTTTTACCCGTAACAAATTAAACGCTTTTTGATAGGCCTCCCGCTCAACCTGAGTCTCCTTCCTAATAGGAGAACTCGATTGGACACGGGATGGTGGCGTCAAGTTTGATCGCGGTGGAGAGGCAGAAACCATAGCCGATCCGGAGACCGCTTCCTTCGAAGAGCGATTCGACTGCGGAGGAATCTCTTTAATCCGGTCAGATAAAGAACGAGTATCCTCCGAAGCAAAAGACTGACTGGGTTTTCTGGAATGAACTGATAACGGAGAAGCCGAAGATGCGTGAGTGGGGAAAGAACTCTCAGTGCTTGTCTGATGAGATGCCCGCGAACGCTGTTGCTCGTAGGCATCTAACCGTCGAATAAACGTGGAACTGATCTGGTCCAACGTCCCAATGACGGATTGGATATGTTGTCGAACATCTTTAAAGTCTGTCTGGACTTGTTGATTTTGTGTCTCATGTTGTTGCCCCTACCGATCCACCTGTTGTTGTAACGCTCTAACTTGTTGTTCCTGTTGGACGACATTTTGTCGAAGGGTCGTTAAGACTTGTTGATAGTCTACCAACGAAGTACGGAATTCCCCGATTTTTCCTCCCTGTTCGGTCCGAAGTTGTTCTTCCGCATGTAATTGCGTACGAAGTTCTTTCACCAGAGGATCCATCGCCTCTTTCGATTGCTGAACCTGTGCTTCAACTGTCTGGACTTTCGTATCGAGCATGACGAATTTCTGATCCAGTTCACCCACAAGATGCTGATTCTGCTCGATCGCTCCACGAACTTGGGATAAATCTGTATCCTTCAAGGTCGCCATCTGGTCCATGACTTCAGCACGAGCATGCAAGAGTTCTTTGATTTCCTCCCGCTGACGTGCAATCAGGCTATTCGCTTTATCCAGTGCCGTGTTGGCATCCCTGACGGCTTGTTGAAGGGAGGTCTTACTTTTGTCGAGTTGACTAATCTTGGCATCTAATTCCCGTTTGATTCGCACTACATCAGCCTGCTGCGCGACACAACCCACTAACATGGTTCCCATACTGAGAATAATCATGCCACCACACCAGCGCCCAAAAACTGCCCACGCTTGCCTCATAAAGATATTATCGCCCTTTGACATTCAATTTTACTCTCAAAGGAATACAATCCATCAACAGATTATTCTGCACTACCGCATAGCCGTTGATGCGACGGTAATCCCAAGAACCAGGTGAGCTCGTCGGTTTTTTTGATAACACGGTTCCGTCGGATCCCAACAGGCAGGATTATCTTTCCCATACGACATGATCTGCAACCGCTCATCTGATACACCTAAACTGGTAAGATAGTTTTTTGTTCGAATCGCTCGCTTCTCACCCAACACATAGTTATAAGAGGACGTACCACGTTCATCACAATGCCCTTCGATCGTTACAGCAGCATCAGGGTGTGCTTTCAGCCACTCAGCATTCGCCATCAAAATAGTTTTCGCTCGCTCATCCAGTTGAATACTATTAAAGTCAAAATGGACATCTTCCAACCCGCTTTGTGCTGTTAACTGCTCAGCCCGAGTTCGATTGACCCAGTAATCATTCGGTGAACCACCCCCTTTGCCATCGTTGCCAAACTTCGGATCCTCTTGAATCAAGGATTCCTCCTTAGCCAGATCAGAAAATGTGCCTGACTCATTAGGAAAATACCCTTCACCTCCACTTATTATTTCCTCATCTGATGCAAGCGGTTGCTGCGCTACCATCCTGGCCTTGTCAAATTTTTTCGAATGCACCTGACTTCCGTGCGATGAGCGATGTCCACAGCCCATAACCAGAACGGCCATCACAAGAACGATACCCCATGTCAGTATTCTGATAGGTTTTAAGCGAACGATCATTGATCAACACTCCTTTTCTCGCACAAACCAATTGTTACAATGCTCTCAGCGCACAGCATCCCTGGTCCCAAGGGTAGCAAGAACAAGGCCAGAAGACTTTCCTGAGTGCTTCTTACTCCGAATAGCCACAACATCACAAACACAAGATCCCAAAATTCTCAGCAAATTCAGAGGAAGCTTTTGACGCAAAGTACCAAAATTTCACGAGTTGTCCCGCACAGTTACGGTTTCGCCATAAAAAAATAATGCCAAAGCACGAGACGCCTGGCTCACAGAAACTCATCTGAGCAGGTATACTTAGGAGGGAATAGCCTACAGATCGTATTCTCCAACATGCAGAGCGGCCACGAAGCTTTTTCTCAACAATCGTGGTTTTTCCTCAACGAAGGGGAAACCACAAATGTGGGACCAAGAAGCATGTGAGAGGATCGGATAAACCTGAGGGAAGAAGAAATCAGAGCGCGGAGAAAACTCCCCTTACTCTAAGTTCCATTCTGGGGTGGCAAAATACCAACGCTTTCCGCCAAAGTCTTTAGCTTGATACATAGCCTGATCGGCAATAGCCAAAAGACGCCGTGGGTCGGTTGAATCTTTGGGGGAGACGGCAATACCTATGCTCGTCTGTACGGAAATATCCTGCCCTCCCACATGAATAGGTTGAGTCAGGCAGTCCACAATTTTTTTCGCCACCTGCCGGATGTCTTGTATCCGATCCAGTCCTTGTAAAATAATGGTAAATTCGTCGCCGCTTAAGCGGGACACCGTATCTGTGGTTCGGACACACCTCACCAGCCGCTTGGCCACTACTCGCAATAATTGATCTCCCATTTGATGCCCATGCTGATCGTTGATGGATTTAAAATTATCCAAATCCAAAAACATTAGCGCCAGCAAGGTGCCATCCCGCCTGGCCTGTGCCAAGGCCAACTGTAAACGATCTTCAAACATGATCCGATTCGGTAAGTCCGTTAAGGCATCATGGTAGGCTTGATGTTTCATTTGCATTTCTGAGACCGCCCGAGCCGTCACATCGTGTAGGATCACGATAAAATGCGTCGTCTTACCCTGGGCATCCAGTAGGGGGGTCAACACCTGTTCAAGGACGAGTGATTCCCCATTGTTCCCTTTTTCCATGACTTCGGTTTTTACACAACATATCGTCTTGGTTGGTGATTCGAGTGTTGGCCACGCCTCATGAAGTTGCGCATGGGGAAACGAACGCAACGGCGATCCCAATACCTGACTAGGCGTCACACCCAACACCGTAGAAAAGGCCTGATTGATCCATTCCAAACGACCCTGGGGATCAGTCACACATACGGCATCATGAACAGACCCAATGACGGCACTATGAAGGCGTAATTGTTCCATCTCCATTCCGCGAGCTATCACGCTCTCAATCTGATGGCCCAAAGCTTTTAACCATGCTTGCACAGACAGATCAAACGCCTTGGTCATCGTCGAGCACACAACCAAGAGTCCTGAAAGGTCCCCTTGACCCAAGGGCAAACAATAGGCTTCTTGAAGCTGAAAGGCCGACGGAAACCAGGCAAATTCACCTGTATAAGGAGTATCACGAGAAACCATCGAACCTTCAGATGCTACACAAGCCTGGGCCAACTCATCTTGCCGAGATATTGACGCCCACCAGAGTGGCCCCTGAGCATCCCAATCCAAATCAGGCGCCACCGCTTGTGCTCGCAATTGGATACGTTGACCACTCCGCGCGGTAGCCATCCACACAAACGAATATCCAAATGTCTGCACTAATTCGTCACAAATTTGCTTCAGACAAGCATCAAGACTTTGTCCATTCAAGAGTTTCGTCTCAAGTCCCTGCACTAAGGTGGCAAAGGGCTGTGAACGAGGAGAATCACTGTGCTTGCGCAATTCCCAATGCCATGCCGTTACCTTCCGCGATTGATCCAACATCGGTGCGACAGAACAAATCATCTTTTGTAAGGAAGCTCCAGATATGTCCACGCTCACCACCCACGTCACAGACCCTTTTGGCGGTTCAACAGTCTTCAGTTGCTGCCGAATCAGTCGCCATTCCTCGTAGGGAATCCATTCATCTAACGATACCGTTCCTATGCTGGCCACATCCATGTTCAATGCATCAACCGCTGCATCATTGGCCATAAGAATCACACCTTCACCGGACGTCATCAAATGAATAGGGGCATGAGAAAAAGGAACAGAGCTTGGCGCTGAGACCAAAGAAGATGGAGAAAAGGCTGAGACCGCTAGCTCATCGGAATGATCTGAATCTTTGGATTCGGCAAGAATATGATTAAGGCGACCTGTTAACCGTTGAAGGGCCTGACTTAATTCTTGTTCTTGCGCAGATTCCAGATCACTGGATTCGGCGTACAGATCACGTAAGGATTGCGCGAGCAATTGTTGGAGTTGTTGAAAGGTCGCCACGGATCTAGTCCCCTCTGTGGGAGGAGGAGTAAGACTACTTGATAGGTCTGAGATCCGAATACTCAACTCCAACTATCCTTTGTTAAAACAGGTTAAACGTCAACCCATCAAAAGAGGGAGGACCGTTTGATGTTATCAACTGATCGAATAATTCCCATAAAATTTCGAATGCCAGTATATTCTATACCACTCAACGCGAAAAGTATCAGCCTCTCTGTCGAGGTGCAAGAGCAATCAAACCAGACTCCACATCCCGCTGCGCTTGCGTATAGCGTTCCACGGTCCCAATATCCGACCAATAACCGGTATGAACGAACCCCAACAATCGAGAACCACCAGTAAGTGCATGGGTATAGGAATCAATGATCGAAAAGGGCTGCCCCGTTGGGGCATCGTCCAAAATAAATGGATGGAGAATATGAACCCCCGCAAACATACGGAAAGTGACTGCTCGTTTTGCTCCACGCTCTTCCATGCCTTGACCCTTAATTCTCAGAATACGGTCCTGAGAATCCGTCTCGACTGCTCCCCACTGCACAGCTTGAGGATCATCGCGTAACACTAACGTAGCAACCCCACCCTGCAAATCATGAAAATCAAGAAAAGCCCGCAGATCCAAATCAATCAAGGTATCACCATTCATGACGAAAAACGGCTGCCCGTCGAAAAACCATTCGGCGGCTTTCAACCCACCTCCGGTTCCTAAAAGTTCCGCTTCATGAGAATAGGTGATCCGCATATCCCAACGTGACCCATCACCCAATGTCTCTTCAATCATCGAACCTAAATAATGCAGATTAATGACGATTTCTCGAATCCCGCCTGCACGCAACAACAACAGGTTCCACACAATCAGCGGCACACCACCAACCGGCAACAACGGTTTGGGGATCGTATCAGTCAAGGGTCGCAGGCGAGTGCCCAACCCCGCAGCTAAAATCATCCCTTTCATAATGGAATACTTACAGCCATTCTGGAACGTAGGGGGAGAGATACTTGAGCAAATGGTGTAATTGGGGGTACTTGGTCAAATTGGCATGAACGTTGTTCAATGTGCGGGGAATCGATACCAAAAAATTCGGATTCCCCTTCACGCGATCAATATACACAAATCGCCCGGCCGCCTTCAGATTGCGCTGAATACTGGAGAAATCAAAAAGACAGCGAAACGTGTTGGCGTCGTTCAAATACATCGCAGTGTGTTGCGATGAAGGAAGGGCCTGACACATCTTCTC
>JBFJON010000033.1:0-8493 GCA_041617575.1 Nitrospirales bacterium
AATTGCTGGATGAAATCGATCAGTTATCCGACTCAGAAATTGAATTGCTGTTAAAAAATAATTGAGTGCCCAAGCCAAATGACAAACGATGACACGAAAATTTAAGCGCTTACCGAATTTTGACGTCCAAATTCAGATCAAAAATCCGGATTTCATCCGACCCCCACGCCAATCCCAGCGCAACTGGTTGTTAAATCAAGCGCTCAACGAGTTCGTCTTGGATCTGGAACATTATCATGGCCTGGCACGTCGTTTTGTCCCCGGCGAGCCGAATGTCACCCTGGAAGACCGCACCCAGTCGGAATTGGAAGATGAAGAGATCATGGAAGACTGGCAGATTCCGATCATGCGCGCTATGGCTGACATTCTGACCCAATCCCACGGCGATGTGCTAGAAATTGGTTTTGGAATCGGCGCCTCCGCCACTTTTATCCAGAAAAACGGAGTCCGATCCCATACCATCGTGGAATGCAATGACTCGGTCGTTGCGCGCTTTCAAAGCTGGAAAGAAAATTATCCGGATCAGGATATCCGGCTAATCCATGGGCTGTGGCAAGACACAACCGCTCAGTTCGAAATGTATGATGGCATCTTCTTTCATACGTATCCATTGAGTGAAAGCGAATTTGTCGAAAATATCGTCAAAAGCATCACGTATGCCGGCCATTTCTTCCCAACAGCAGCTGCCCACTTGCGCGATGGTGGCGTTTTCACGTATTTGACCAACGAAATCGACTCCCTCAGCCGGGCCCATCAGCGCCTGCTTTTTAAATATTTCACCCGAATTGAACTGGAGGTGGTGCAGTTCGAACTACCGGAGGACGTTCGAGATGCCTGGTGGTCCGATTCGATGGTTGTAATCAAGGCAATCAAATGAGTGAATTGCCGGACCGTTTACAGGATCTTTCCCCCCAGAAAAAAGAGCTCCTGTTTCGAAAGCTATCGACATTGGCGAAATCCCCGGACTCTCTCGAGGGACAGGCTGGCGTTAAGGGGTTGAGCGCGTACCTGGTGATGGATTCGTCCGCTCCCACGCCGTCACAAAAGGATTTTCGTGATTTCTTGAAGTCCAAGCTGCCGGACTATATGGTGCCGTCCGAGTTTGTTTTTCTCGATGAGATACCACTGACACCGAACGGAAAAGTTGATCGAAACGCCCTTCAGCAAATCAAGAGAGATAATTTCGAAGTTGAAGAAGGGGGTTTTGTACCGCCGCGGAACGAAACCGAGGAAACCCTGGCCCAGATCTGGCGGGACTTGCTGGGGTTCGATGAGATCGGGATCTATGATAATTTTCTCGAGATCGGCGGAGACTCGCTGCTCAGCATTCGCATGATTGCCCGCGCCAACGCGGCGGGAATGAAACTGGCACCTCACCTCCTGATCGACTACCCCACCATTGCAGAGTTGGCTTCGCTCCTGGAAAATAGCCAAAAGACGGGCATCTCTCAGGAAGCGGCGGAAGGCGATTTCCAATTACTGCCCATTCAGCAGTGGTTTATGGAGTGGAACCACCCTGAACCCGACCATTGGAATCAATCCCTTTTACTGGAAACCCCAAAGGATTGCGATCTACAGGTGATGGAAAAATCAATTCAAGCGCTGGTGGCCCACCACGATGCGCTCCGGATGACAGTAAAACGCGACCAGGATAACTGGATAGGGCATATCGCCAAGCGCATAGAAGTATCGCTCGAGCATGTGGAAGTTCCAACTGGTCCGCTCGACCAGCAATACGAGATCATCTCGACAATAGCGACCAAACTCCACCGGTCACTGAATATTCAAACAGGCCCCATTTTTCGGGGGGCCTATTTCGACCTCGGTTCCGAACTTCCGGGTCGATTGCTGCTCCTCATCCATCACCTGGCTGTCGATTGGGTTTCTTGGGGTGTGATTCTGGATGACCTGCACCGGCTTTATCAAGCCTTTCTAAACGCCCCGAACGCCTCATCTCCCCGCCTGGCCAAAACGACGAGCATTAAATCGTGGTCTGAACAACTAAAGAACTACGGGCGCTCAGATAAATTGGCTCAGGAAGCTGCATTATGGATCGCAGAGGCAGAACAAACCGAATATGATTTGCCAGTGGATCTCCCAACCGGCGAAAACACGGTCAGCTCGGAAGAGACGGTCATCGATGCGCTGGCAGAACGTGCCACTCACCAATTACTCTCGCAGGCGAACGAGGCCTATCAAACACAAGTGGAAGAAATTCTTCTGACGGCACTTGCCAAAACCTTCTACGACTGGACAGGTGAAAACCACCTGCGGGTCGGATTGGAAGGGCATGGACGGGAACAATTATTCGATGGGCTGGATCTGTCCCGAACGGTGGGTTGGTTTACCAGCTATTATCCGCTGCGGATCTCATTGGAAAATCCAGAAAATGCCGGCGAGTCAATTAAAAAAGTCAAGGAAACGTTTCGCAGTGTACCCAATCGCGGCACCGGCTATGGGATCCTGCGATACCTGGCAAACAGCGATGCAGCAGAAAAACTCAAGACAGCGACCTATCCGAAGGTGCTGTTCAACTACCTGGGTCGAACCGGCACGCAATCCCAGGAAGATGTCACGTTCAGGATAGTGGATAATGCGCCCCTGGGAAGCGAACGCAGCAAAAAAGGCTTGCGGCGATATCTTTTAGAGATCAACGCGTTTGTGCAGGATGAACGCTTGCAACTTTCCTGGACTTACAGCCGGAACCTCCATCATTCGGCATCTATCAAAGATTTGAGCAGTAAGTTTCTGACAAACCTGGGCCTTTTGATCGAGCACTGTCTGGATCCAGAGTCGGGAGGCTTTACCCCGTCCGATTTTCCCCTTGCAGATCTGGATGATAGCGAATTGGATAAACTTTCGAATCTACTTAATCAAATTGAATAAAGCAACATATGAAGAATGTCTCGGATGTCTACCCACTAACCCCGATGCAGCAGCTCATGCTGATCCACGCGCGGTCGAACCCGGGGGCGGATACGCTTTTCAGCCAGTTTCAATACACGATCAAAGGACCCCTTGATCATGAAGTCTTTCGCGCAACTTGGGAATATGTTGTCAGCCGGCATCCGGCACTGAAAACCATTTTCTTATGGAAAGATCTGAACCAGCCGCTCCAGGTTGTGAAGAAAGAGACCAAACTTCCATGGGTGTTTCAGGATTGGCGGGGGCTATCAGAGGAGGAGCAACAGGTGCGCCTGGCGGCGTTTCTGGAGGAGGATAGTGCCACCGGATTTGAACTGGATCGCACAGCGCCTATAAGGTTTGGCTTATTTCGTATGGAAGAAGGAAATTACCATCTGGTCTGGAGCAGCCATCACCTCATTCTGGACCGGTGGTGCCTTTCGATTCTGGCAGAGGAAGTCCCCCGCGTATACCAATTCCTGCTGGATGAAAAAACCCCGGGTCTTCCCCCGGCGAAACCATTCAAGGGCTACATATCCTGGCTGCAAAAACAAGACGAGGCAGAAGCCAAAGCTTTCTGGCAGTCCGAATTGAAAGGGTACGGACATGCTCTCCCGTTAAATGCGCTCCGCTCTATTGCCCCTACGAAGGAAAATTCGGAGTTCGCAGATGAAAGATCCTCCTTCCCACCAGAACTGGCACAGAAAATCGCAGGGTTTGCCAGAAAAGAGCAACTCACCATTGGCACTGTGCTTCAGGGCGCCTGGTGCCTCTTGATGACTCAATACAACAATGCGAACGATGCTGTCATTGGAGTGACCGTTTCTGGCAGACCCGCCGATCTTCGCGGGGTTGAGCACATCGTCGGGACTTTCATTAACAATCTGCCGGTTCGAGTGTCTTTGGAGCCGTCCGAGCAAATAGCGCCCTGGTTGAAGGATTTTCACCGGAAGATGTCTGAGATGCAAAAGTACGATTATGTGTCTCAGGACAAAATCCAACAGTGGTGCGATCTCCCTTTTGATCAGCCGCCGTTTGACACGCTTTTCGTCTACCAGCAGGCTGCCTCTCCCGTTCTTCCGCTCAATAAAGACGTCCGCATGATTGGGATCCCGGAACCTGCAAAATCGAACTTTCCCATCACGCTGACCGTGGAAGGTTCCGATGAAAAAATCGAGGTCTGGATCACCAGCAATTCCACCGACATTTCGCAAAAGGCTGTTTCTCAACTCAATTCGCAGTTTCAAAGGGTTGCAAACTGGATCGTAGATAATCCAGATTCTCGGCTACAGGATCTCTCCATATTTACTGAAGATGAGCGGCGGTCCCTGGTCGAGAACCGCAAGATTCAGGAAAGCCTCCCGGTTGAAAAAGCGGTTTCAGTTTCTGACACCACCCTGGAGCCGCCGCGGAATTCTCTGGAAGCATTGATCGCAGGGAAATTGGCCAAACTGCTTCATGTGAATGTCGTCGGGGTCAATCAGAGTTTTATGGAACTGGGAGGCTCATCATTACAGGCAGTTCAATTGTTGGCCACCATTGAGGAAGAAACCGGCATTCATTTTCCAATTTCGGTTTTGTTCGAATCGCCAACGGTGCGTCGCTTGGCTGAAGTCGTCGAAAAAGGAGAATGGCAACCAAAATGGGAAACCATGGTTGCAGTCAACAAGGTCGACGAAGAAGGCAAAAAGCCGCTCTTTATTGTGCCTCCTGCGGCGACCAGCGCCTTACATTTCACCGAGCTTGCCAGGCACCTTGAAAACGACTATTCGGTGTTCAGTTTTACGCCCATCGGCCTCGACAACGATCGAGAACCACAAAATCGCGTTGAAGAAATTGCAGAACTTTATTTGCGTGAACTTCGTGATGTACAGGGAAACGGACCCTATCAGATCGCCGGTTCATGTTTTGGAAATCTGGTGGCATATGAGATGGCCCGGCAATTGGAAAGTCAGGGTGAGTCCACGACCCTTATCACGATTGACCCCTTCTTCCTGACCCAATGGATGCCAAAAAAGCGCAATGCAATGTATTATCTTGGCCGTATCTGGCATTTTTTAACCAGTGGGGTCTTGTTCTCTGAATTCGTGTATCGGACATGGGGCATCTTCAAACGAAAAAAACTAAAAGAACAGGACAGGACGAAAAATTTGTTGCTCAGCCATGATATCGCCAGAAGAGCGTATGTCGTGGAGCCCTTCAACGGCAACAAATTCTATATTCAAAGCGAAGAGAATCATCGCCTGGGGTACCATCAGAAATGGAATGAACTGAGCGGCGAGCGATATAAGAGCTATATCGTCAATGGCACCAATCACGGAAACCTGCTGAGCAGCAAGAACCTGGATCGTGTAGCAGAGACCATCGTCAAAATATTAGATCAGCAGAATGAGAAAAAATGATCAGAAAATTCATTAAGTTTTTAATGAGTAGATCAAAAGCGCTTATCGCCGTGGTTGTGTGCGTCAGCCTGGTGAGTGGGTTGAGCAGCGCGGCGGTAATCTTTTTTATCAGCCGGTGGCTCACATCTGAGGAACCGGTTTCCGGCACCCAACTGCTGCTTTTTGGGATCCTGGTGGTTGGGATGTTTTCTCTGGATTTCGTCTCCAAACGTTTGCTGTACCGATTTTCTGCCCTGGTAGACTACGACCTGAAAATCTCCTTCAGCCAACAAATCGCGACAACGCCACTGAGAAAACTGGAAGAAATCGGCAACCCCAGATTGATGGCCTTGCTCACAGACGATGTCTGGAAAATTATCAGCGCGCTGTATTCATTGCCTGCGCTGATCACAAGTGTGGCCGTTACGCTGGGATGCGTAGTGTACATGCTCATGCTTTCGCCGCTTGCCGTAATCATTCTTGCCGCGGTCGCTCTTCCGATTGTGATCGTTCACCAGCTAATTTATCGAATGGCGAAGGCCCGGACCCGAGAACTTATTCTGAATCGAAATGATATCTTCCAAAAATACGAGGGCCTGATCGAAGGTATCAAGGAACTAAAAATCAATATGAGAAGGCGTATCGCGTTTCTCGAAGATTCGCTAGCCCGGTTGATGAAGGCCGAATTTGGTCTTGCTTTCGGCGCCAACAATCTGTTTGCGCTTTCCAATGCCATCAACCAGGGCATCTATTTCTTATTGATTCTCGTATTGTTTGGATTATCCTCGACCCTGGAAGTCAATCGGGGGGTGTTGATTACTTTTACTTTGATCGCGCTCTACCTGCGCACATCTGTCACACAAATCCTGAATGCAATGCCAGGATGGGCGGCTGCAAACGTAACCATGAAAGGGATCGAGGCCCTCGGATTTGAAATTAAGACGTCCCCTGCAAATTCGGAGAGTCAACCCGGTGATCAACGGATAGATACCTGGTCGCAGGTGAATCTCGACAGGCTGACTCACACCTATTATTCTCAGGAGACCAACGACCATTTCACCCTTGGACCCATCAATCTAACTTTCTCCCCGGGAGAAATGATATTCTTAATCGGCGGCAACGGCAGTGGCAAGACAACTCTGATCAAACTTCTGACCGGCTTATATCGACCAGAAAAAGGCTCGATTTCAGTGGACAATAATGCGGTTGATGAAGAATGCATTCATCGATACCGCTCACTTTTTTCACCGATCTTTTCAGACTTTTATCTCTTCAATGAGATGCTGGGCATCGATGATCCTTCCCTGGATGAACGCGCCCGATATTACCTGGAAAAGCTCCAGTTATCCCACAAAGTGACGATCAACAATGGGCGGTTGTCCACAACGGATTTATCCCAGGGACAGCGCCAGCGGCTGGCCTTAATGACCGCGCTGATGGAAGACCGGCCCATCTGCATCTTCGATGAATGGGCCGCAGGGCAGGATCCGAATTTCAAGAAGATCTTTTACGAGGAATTTTTGCCTGAATTACGTGACCGCGGCAAGCTGATCATCGCCAGCACGCACGATGACGCTTATTTTTCAGTAGCGGATAGGTTGATCAAGCTGGATTACGGGCAGGTAAAGTTCGACAAGGTGCCAACGTATTGAAATCTTTCCCTGCGGACCGACGAGCAACATACATCGTTGTAATTCCCAATGACCTGGACGAACAAACCCCAATCCTGCGGCGGCCTGGTCTGAGATATCTTTCATCGTTCCGGGTATCCATGCTGGATCAGCCATCGTGAAAATTATTGTCTACGTTCTTGACTCTCTGCGATATGACCACGTCTCGTGTTACGGATATGGCAGAGAAACCACGCCAAATATTGACGAACTGGCAGCAGATGGGATCATTTTCGAGCGGTGTTACGCCCCCTCCACCTGGACCAGGCCTGTAGCGGCCTCCCTGTTGACAGGAACATATCCCGGGGTTCATGGCGTGCGGGGCCGCCGCGATAAGTTCACAGCCAGGATTCCCAGGTTACCCGGTTTACTGCAGTCAAGGGGTTTTAAAACGGCTTGTGTTTCCGCGATCGGGAATGTGTCAACAGCTATGGGGTATGACGAAGGATTTGACTATTTTTGCGATTTGTACAAAGAGCCGGCTTTACTGCAATATCGCAAAACAACAACCGGCGCCATTGAAGGACTGGATGAACGGGATGCAATCGTTTTCCCTTACGCGGAAGATATCAATGACCATTTTCTTCCTTGGTTAAGGAATAACTTTTCCGCAGATGTTTTTGCCCTGCTGTGGTCGATTCAGCCACATGCACCTTATGAGCCGCCGGATGGATTTCAAAAATTTGTTTCGCCTGCCTATGATGGTCGTTTCGCAGGGCAACGTGATATGGTGCGCCGGGTGCGCAATGACCAGGACGCGCAGGACCTGATCGACCTGTATGACAGTGAGATTTACTACAACGATCACAAGATCGGAGAAATCATAAGGGAATTGAAGAAACTGGGCGAATTTGACGATACGCTCTTCATTGTCACGGGAGATCATGGAGAAGCCTTTGGGGAGCATGAACTCTTCTCGCATGGTCACCTGCCTTATGATGTCGTCATGTGGGTCCCGATGGTGGTCAAGCTCCCAGGGAGCGCCCACCGCGGCACCAAAATAAAATCCAACGTCAGCCTTTTGGATATCACCCCCACCCTTCTGGCCTACACTGGCGTGAGCTATCCGGAGGAATTAAGACCGATCCTGATGGGAGAGAATTTGCTTCCTTTGCTGGAGAACCCTGATGTGCGACCTCATGAGCATTTGTTTTGTGAAACCATGTATTCGGACACAAAACCGATTTTTTATGGTGTCGCCGACGGTGAATGGAAGTATCTGAAAACGGTAGTGCCAAAGCTGGGTAAAAAGAATCTGGCAAATCTCTGGAAACGTCTCATTCATGAACGAGTGCTCATTTCTATTTTACGGAACCCGTTGTGGCTGCTGAAACGATATGGCAGGCTGCAAGGTGAGATGCTCTATCATCTGCAAAGCGATCCGGGTGAAAACGAAAATCTCGTTTCCGAGCGACCCGATGTTTTGTTGCGAATGCAGATGAAATTATCAAGCTGGCTGGATGAATGCCGGAAGATTGCAGACGAATACGTAACAGGTTATGAAAGCGGCGATGATGATGAAATCATGCGCAGACATC
>JBFJON010000034.1:0-8433 GCA_041617575.1 Nitrospirales bacterium
GACCCATTCCCAGACATTGCCGGCCACATCATAGATACCGTAGGGACTTTTTCCTTTCTCGTATATCCCGACCTGCACCAAGGTGGCCTCGCCTCTCCAGGTTTGGTTGAAATTGGCATGTTCCATCGTCGGCTCAACATCGCCCCAGGGGAACCGCCAGTCGTTGGGGCCTTTGGCCGCCTTTTCCCACTCGGCTTCAGTTGGTAATCGTTTTCCTGCCCAGCGACAATAGGCTTCAGCATCATGCCAATCCACATTAATAACCGGGAGGTCGGTGACTGACTCCGGCATCATATTCCCTTTCCATAAACCCTTGCTGGGATCTGAGGGATGTTGAGGGACACGATGCCCGGTTTCTGTCACGAATTGCAGGTAGTGCCCATTCGTAATTTCGTAGATATCCATATAAAAACTGTCTATGAACACCTCGTGATTGGGTCTTTCGTCAACGCCACCATCCCGTGCAGCTTTGGGGACACCCATTGGAAAAGGGCCTTCGGGAATCAACGCCATTGGAGCCCCGTCTTTTCCAATGAGGGTGGGTGACAATGGATCAGCAGCTTTGACTATCCCCTTTTCAATCAATGGGACCATGATGAGTAGAAATCCAATTATGATGAAACGAATGTTTCGTGCCATTACCAAGTGTGACATCGTGTACTCCCTCCTCATAGCCCTCATGCCATTAGTAATACACTCTCCCATAGAAAATACCACATTCTTCATGCACTCTTGAACTTGCCCCCTTCAAAGGTCCTGGGTATGATGCCGAACGTTCGACAAGGAAGATCTGGGAAGGGAAACATGAAATGAAAGATGGGGAAAAGTCCGGCGATTAGGAAAGCAAGGGTATCTTTCTGATGGAACATACAGGAAAAACGCGTGGGCTACGACATTTGGCTCTCCGAGTGCGTGATGTCCGAGTCTCCCAAGCGTTTTATGAGCGGCTCTTCGATATGAAAATTGTCTGGCAACCCGACCCCGACAATGTGTATTTGAGCACCGGGGTAGATAATCTCGCCCTACACCAAGTTCCTGCCGAAGAGTTTGAGAAGTTTGCGGCATCTCCGAACCATCCCCTGGATCACTTGGGATTTTTGATGGATTCCCCGGAGAGCGTCAACGGCTTGTTTCAGGAAGTATCGGCACAAGGGGTGACCATTGTTCAACCACCTAAGCAGCACCGGGATGGAAGCTTTTCCTTCTACTTGGCTGATCCCGATTCCAACATCATTCAGGTATTATTTGAACCGTCGGTCCAACTGTAAGAAGAAGTAAGGAGTGAGTTGGACGCCCTTTTTTTGAACAACCCCAGAAATAGATATGAACCCCTGGAATAGTATTGACGCCAACCTCTTTGTTGGACTGAACCCCTGGGTGTGGGCGCAGTTGGAAAGTGCCGAACCGCCTGGCCCCTTCCCCTTCTTAGGGGGGGTCGACCCGGAGGTGGTCCACAGCCTGCATCAAGTGCATGAAATCATGATGAGCGGGATTGAGACGGCGATTAGTGACATCATGGCCAAACGTACCACGATTGGTGATCCACAGACCGCCCGCCGCTTGGAAGATGCCTATGCGGAAGTTGTGGCCTCTCGGCCAGCCTTACAACGGCATATTCAATGTGGACGGAAATCAGATGGGACTTTTCAATGGACCTACCCCAAAAATTCAACGGCGTCGGATGCGATGACGTACGGAGGATTACGAATTTTCAACTCCGCTATGCGCCAGGCCATTCCCTTTGGATTTGACCGACCCATCGGACCGAAGGTTGGACATTTTCTAGGCTTTCTCACTGGGCGACATTCCATGGGGGAAATTCAGAGCGTGGCCCAAGCAAGGGGAAGAGATCTGGAGTCCCAACTCCTTCGCCTCTTTACGCTCTTGCAGGATCATGATTGTTTAGCGGTCTCGCATCATTCATCGATTGAAGGGCATTGGCGGCAGGTCACCGGAGATCAAGATGTCGTGCATGTAGGGCATGCAGCTCTGATATATCGCCACCAGGAAAATTTTCTTTGGTTCGATCCATGGCTCATGCCGTGGTTTGCCGAGTCGCCCGTGCCGTCCTTGTGGAGCAACTTGCTTCCTCGGCCAACAGCTATCTTCTTGACGCATGACCACGACGATCATGTGGATCCTCGCACGCTCTATCATTTGCCGAAAGATGTGCCGATTGTTGTACCCAGCCGCCGCAATCGAAAACTCTTTCATTATGATTATCTTTCTTTACTCAGGGAATTGGGTTTTACGCAGGTCAAAGAACTGGCGCATGGGGAATCCTGGCGGGTAGGCGAGGCCGAGATCGTGTCAGTCCCCTTTTATGGGGAAGATCCTTGCGATGTGGAGCTGCCTCGAAATTGTTATTTAATAGTCGACCGTGGTCGGAATGTGCTGGTCCATGCTGACAGCGGACCCACAAACGATGGTCGCTCGGCACTCCAGAATCAGGTCATGAAAAAACTCGTGGCGAAGTACGGCCCTCTTCACCTGGTTTTTGCCTCACAGCAACAACTCAAGGAAGTCCGAAGCTATGCTGCTTATGCGTGTCTTTCTCATCCTGGGCAATGGCTGGATGTCGGAGAAAACGGATTTCTTACGAATGGCTATCTCTCAGAATTGTGCCAAATGGCTCAAGCCAAACAGTTTGTCTCCTATGCCACTGGGGGGGCGGATTGGTATCCCGATCATTTGTCGTTTATGTTCAGTGGGCGTAATCCTGCTCGCACGGCCTTACTGACGGCTCATTGGGATCCACCGGATAGTCTCAAACAAGCTTTGGAACCGTTTGGATGTCGCTATCATTACGGTCAGGCGTTTGATGTGTTTCAACCTGGCACTCAAGGAGAAACCACCATTCGCCACCTTTCCGACCAATTGGCTCCGGTGGCACTCTTTCAATTAGATCACGAGGCTCCGGCATTTTTACGAAACGCAGGGGCATGAGAGCGTTTTGGGCAGAATCAGCCAATTAGCCCGTTTCCTTTCCCTATCACCGATATCTTGGCCTCCTGGCTGAAGTTCGGTATGATTGAGTCTCATTTAGAAAACAAGCCACTATTCATCCTGGGAGCATCTGTTATGGCACCCGAAACTGAAAACAAAGAAACTTATCCCGACCAGATCATTGTGGTCGGCGTCAAAGTGCGGGATCTTGGAGAGGTGAAAAAAACTCGAACAAACGATCCTTCAATAACAGTCGGAGATTGGGTCCTGTTGGATTTAGATGGTGATCAGACTTTTGGAAAGGTCTATCTCCATCCGCAACATTTGCCATTTTCCCCACCGATGCGAGCTATGCGGACAATTATTCGTAAGGCGAATGAAGAGGACGAACGTGGTGTGGCACGTCAACAGCGGTTGGCGCAAGAAGGCCATGACTTTTGCTTAGAATTGATTGATACCTTAGGGCTAAAGATGAAATTGGTTGAAGTCTTTGGTTCCTTTTTACGGCGATCGTTGACCTTTACCTACACTGCCGACGACCGAATCGACTTCCGGCAACTGGTTAGAGATTTAGCTCGGCGCTTTGGATGCCGAATCGAAATGCGGCAAATATCCTCGCGGGAGGAAGCCGGGAGGCTCAGTGGAGTTGATACGTGCGGATTGGTGTTGTGTTGCTCGAGTTTTTTAACTGATTTCAAGCCGGTGTATCCTCGAGGTCGTGGGGACGGCCCGATGGGCAACATGGATAGCCAACGTATCGGGGTCTGTGGTCGTCTCAAATGTTGTTTATTGTATGAAGAAGAAGACTGGACGCTCATACGACGAAAACCACCAGCGTTAATTCGTCCAATGAAGCGGTAAATCATGCGGTAGGAGGAGCAGGCTATGAGCCTATTTAGGCCATTGGGAATCAAAAGATGGGAGCCATCACGTTCGTGAGTAGAGAACCGTTAGGCAATGATCCGTCGAAAGCACAGTTCGTCATTTACGCCCACAATGCGACATACGATAAACTTCATCAAGTAGCCACTCTGGGGCTTACCGCTGCCGCCATGGGCAAGGATGTGACCGTCGTGTTGCTCTTTTGGACCATCAAGAAGTTAGCAGAGGGACGGTTGAACGAATTAGATTTCCCCCCAGAATATGCCGCGCAGGCTTCTGAAGTGGCTCGCTTGATTCGTGAACGGAAGGTCCCATTGATTTCAGACATGTTCAAGGAAGCCAAACAAGTTGGGCGGTTCAAACTTGTGGCTTGCAGCGCTGGTCTGGAATACATGGGTGTGGATGCGCAAGCGGTGAATGACGGCGTCGACGAAGTGATGGGGCTCCCCGCCATTCTGGCTGCCTGTGCCGGTGCCGAAACCACCTTATTCATCTGAAAATCTTATCGTTTTGGGTTCACGCCTCTTCTTTCAAAGCCGCTTGTTACTTGTTGGTTTTTCCATAGCCATGAATGCATGTACGTTCTATAACCGAACGCCAGAGTATTCAGAGTTTACTGCGCGATGCCTGCCTTTTGAGTGGGAAAGCCTTCCCTCGAACACGTGGGTCAAATTGGACACCTGTGGGAATGCTCCTAGAAAAGTCTTTCATGGAGCGGCTACATTGGCAGCTGATCGGAATGAAGTGTTCTTTTTCGGAGCAGATACGCATGAGGCGGATTACGATAATAGTATTACCCGACTAAATTTGGGAAACCTGAGTTGGACGAGGGATTACGAACCAGACTCAATCGAAAGCTATGAGTTAACCCCCGGGGGATTCCCAGTTACCACCAAAGGAAGACCTTGGGCCATGCATACATTCGATACCTTGGATTATCACCCGCCCTCCCGTCGACTTTTGCTGGTGGGGTATCCCGAACATGCTCATCGAGCGAAGAATCAACTTCAGAAAAAAGGTATAAACATTAATAATCTCAGTCCAGCTACGTGGTTGTATGATCCGGACAAGCAACAATGGGAATTACTCAAAACATCCTCTCCTAATCTCTTTGCCCATGGCTTAGTTTGGGATTCTACAACGGATCAATTTATTGGGCATGATGGATCGTCCACGTTTCATTTTGACCTTGAAGGAAAAAGATGGAATACGTATCAGTCTCCTTCGACCCCCGGTTGGTCCCAGAGGCTTGTATTAGAAACAGGTACCAGAAAGATATTTTCTCTAGGTAATAATAAGGGTAGTGCTGATTTATGGACGTATGCGCTCTCAAATCAAAAATGGGAAAAGATTGAGGTGGGTGAGACACCACTCCCAGCCAATGGGGCCGCTATTGCCTACGATACGAACCAGAATATCTTGCTATATTTGGCAAACGATCATCCCAATTCTTACAACAATCCTTCTGGTAAAAGTGTGACCTTCCTGTATGCTAGCTCAACACACTCATGGAAGAGACTCAACATAGAGAGCCCTCCTCTGTTTGGCATGAATTATCTTACCCAATATGATCCAGTAAAGAAGGTCTTCCTTCATTTTGAAAAAACTTCCAAAACCGATGAACAATTGTCTGTGTGGGCACTGCGTTGGAAGGTGAAGAAAGCCAGGTAGAACCTATCATGTCCTTCCCGTTACGTTTTGATTCTTGACAAAGCGCGAGAACGGGTGCTAGGTCCTGGGATGGTTCCTGCCATGGAAAACTCCCAAACCCCAGGTAAAGCTGCCTCGACTTGGACCGGACCGGAGCGCGAGCAGGCCGTTCAGCGGATGTTTACGGCGATCGCCCGTTTTTATGATTTAAACAATTCTCTGTTAAGTTTTGGACTGCATCATTCCTGGAAACGCAAGACCATCGCGCATATCCCAACTCATTCGGGAACCCAGGCGTTAGATCTAGGGGCGGGTACCTGCGACCTGGCTATTCTTTTGGATCGCCATCTACAGTTTTCGTCAAAAATCATTGCGGCCGATTTGAACGTGGCCATGCTGCGGGTGGGCCAAAAAAAGGTCCGTTCTAAAAAGTTGGCGAGCCGGATTGCTTGTTTACAGATGAATGCGGAGCATCTCACCTTTCCTGATGATTCTTTTGATACGGTGACAGCTGGCTTTTGTATTCGGAATGTAGGCAATCTTCCCCAAGCCCTTCATGAAATTTGTCGCGTGTTAAAACCTGGTGGGCGCTTTGTCTGTTTGGAATTTTCTAGACCGGTCTCGGCAGGCTTTCGGAAACTCTATGATTGGTATTCGTTTCATCTTCTGCCTTGGATTGGCACGGTGGTGGCAAGGGATGGCACGGGTGTGTATGAATATTTGCCGGCCTCGATACGGAATTTTCCCGATCAACAACGTTTGTGTGCATTGCTCAAAAATGCGGGCTTTGGGACCGTGAACTACTATAATTTAACCGGTGGTATCGTCGCGATTCATGTCGCGGTGAAATAACACCATGAATTCAATCCTGTATGTCTTTCTGCCGTGCAAAAAAGTGTATCCGACAGGGATTACCTACCTGGCCGATTTTATCCATCGGCGTCGCCCCGATGTTCGCCAGCAAATCCTAGATCTCTCACTCTTCCCGCCCAATCAACGTCAAAACAAACTGCGCGAAGCCACCACGGCCTTCAAGCCAGAATTAGTGTGTTTTTCTTGGCGGGACATTCAAATTTTTTCCCCACATGAGGGAGATGCTTCACTCGAACATGCCTTCAATTTCTACTATGCCAGCAACCCGTTCAAACGGGTCGTCGCCTCTTTTCATGGTCTTCGCAACCTGTACCGATATTACACCGATATTCGAAGCAATCTTTCCTATCCCTGGTTGATTCAGAAAGAATTTCCTTCGGCCAGAACGATGATCGGTGGCGGGGCGTTTACAGCATTTGCGGATCAATTGATGGAGAAACTTCCTGAAGGCATCATCGGGATTTTAGGCGAAGGGGAAGATGCCATCCTGAAAGTGTTAAACGGTGACTCCCTGAGTGAGGAACGGTTTATCATTCGAGAACAGGGACGAGTGACCAAAGGGACGAAACCTACTCCAGCCTTGTTGGACTCCTTGTCGGTCGACATTCCCTATCTGACCTCGATTTTTCCGCAATACACCGAATACATCGGCGAATGTATAGGCGTGCAAAGCAAACGCGGCTGCCCGTATGACTGTGCCTTTTGTCTCTATCCCTATATCGAGGGAAAGCGTGTTCGGTATCGTCCTGCGGCAAATGTCGTGCAGGATATCGCGCAGTATTACCACCAATGGGGCGCACGGCGGTTCTGGTTTACGGACGCGCAATTTATCACCGGCAAAGAGGCTTATCCACAATGCACCGAGATATTAGAGCGGATCATTTCAGAGAAATTAGATATTGAGTGGTCAGGATATATCCGTACTTCCTTGATTAATGCGTCAATGGCCAAGCTGATGGTGCGATCGGGCGTGGGGGATTTGGAAGTGGCGGTGACGGCGGGATCCCAAAAAGTGCTGAATAGCTTACATATGGGATTCAAACTGGAACATCTCTATGATGGGTGTCGCTATCTCAAGGAAGCGGGTTTTAATGGGCGAGTGATTTTAAACTACTCGCTGAATTCTCCCGATGAAACAGAAGAGACGCTGCTGCAAAGCATCGAGTCGTACAAAATGGTGGCGTCGATTTTAGGAGAAGATCGGGTCTTTCCGCTCATGTTTTTCTTAGGAATCCAGCCCAATACCGATTTGGAAGAACGCCTGTTGACAGAAGGCTATCTCTCGAATGGCTACAATCCATTAAGCCTCACGCCCTGGAACATCAAAAAAATGCTCTACAACCCGGCGCCACTCAACAAAATCATCGCTAAAGCCTGTCTTGCAGCATGGGGCCGCAAGCATGGCTCGAAGGATCCCCGCCCTTGGTCCGGCAGTCTTAGCCAAAGTGCCACACAACAACAGGGCCACACATACGCCGACACCAGTCTCTCAAAAGGCTTCGAAACCAACTCCGGCCGTGACGCCTTGCTCACGCTAGAAGAAATCCTCCGCTCCCGCCGCCCTTCAGGTCCTAAGCACCTTTCCCCCACTCCAGAACCCAATCCATCTCGGTAATTGTTGGTACAAGCCCTTGGGCCAGATGGCAGGCGTCGGACCATGGGAGACGAACCTTTCAGGGACTCGCATGAAAGGGCGAGGAGCCGTATATTCTGTATGATCCAAGAACTCCTGGCTGAACGAGGCATTACCGTCACTGAATAAACCCATTTTTCTATTTTTTTTCTACAGAGCCTGTTGGGGGTCGTGCCTGAGCCACGAAATTCCTTACCTATGAGAAGAGCTGAGAGGGAAGGGTCAGATTGAGATTGAAGCTGGATGTGGCATGTACGCCATCCTGGTGGACATACTCAATGGTGCCCGTGAGTCCGATGAGGATGACCTCTTGGACCTCGGACGCCAAGTAGGCTTGGATTTTATGGTTGATTTCCTTTAGCCGGTTGCAGGGTGAAAGGACTTCAACCACGAGGGGCGGGGCTTCGAGGAGATGTTCTGGGGAGCCAATTTTCTGCCAGTCGCTCTCC
>JBFJON010000035.1:0-8409 GCA_041617575.1 Nitrospirales bacterium
AGCAGCCAGCTTCTTCTCGGTATAAATAGGGTTCGGCCCGATAATTTACACCGATCAGACCAGCCACATTTTGCACATATGGCATGAAACTGGTTCCAATGATGTTGTCTTCGTCTTGGAAATACAAGGCCACATCCCGATAATTGGCCCGGCTCTCGTAGCCTTCGATTGTGCGGTCCACGATCACATCGGCCTTCCAGCTATTTTTAAGAGAAATATCTTCACCTGTCTCTGGATCGCGATAGGTAGACCCCTTTGGTCCAATAATTACGCCACCGAATAATCCATTACGAGGATTCATGGCCGCATTGCCAAAATCCCATACCAAAGACTGTGTTTCTCCATTGAAGGGGTCGGCGTAGTAGGTATAGGTGCGCGATTCCCCAGGTCCCACAGTCTGGTCGCCAGGGTTATTCCCTAGATTGACACCTTGGGAATCAGTGGGATCGAACACTAAACTAAAGGCTGAAAAAGAAGCACGCCCTTCTTTAAGTTTATTGGTCAAATTAATTTTGAGACAATCACCCACGTTGGCCCGAATGGTTAACGGCATGGGTTGAACGTCTTCAGATACCTTCTGCACTTCATCCTCCAGGACATAAATCTTGGCTTCCGCATTACGAAGTTCGATGGTTCGTTCGAAATCAACCTCGATGGATTCTTCGGCATTAGTATTAAAGCTCATGCCAGGGTGATCCATTGCCACTACATTGAAGCTCTTTACTGGGGCCTCGCTTGGACACACTGGTAATTTTTCAGGCATACCAGGTTTCCCATAGGCCTTGGTGGGCAAGGGCTTCAGATCACCCGTTGGCTTTTCTAAGACACGGATTATTCCCCAAGCACCTTCCGAAAATTTTGAACTCCGTCCATTGAAGAATATATAGTCACCAGGTTGGTGCCGTGGACCACCAGCCTCCGGAACGACCAAGTCATATCGTTCTGCGATTCCAATATGTATGGAATTTTTACGGTTGGCTTCTTGCGCATACCGTTCCGTCCAGAAGGTATGACCTGAAACCGTGAACACATTACTTTCGTTCATGGTGACATCAACCAGACGAAACACAATGGCATCACCAAGATAGGCCCGTAACATGGCCGTGCTTGGATCACCATGAACCGTGCTACTGAATAATTGTGACGGATCAGGGTTGTTGACCAATCGCTGCGCAAACGGTTCTGCTCTGAAATTCAATGCCCCACCTGTCGTATGCGTCCCTCCATTCAAAAATGGCATGGGGGTCATTTTGATTTTTTCATTGGGAGGCATAATGAACGACACGGTCCGACCCGCCTCCAGAGCCACATCAACTGGTTGGCCTGGAGGATTTCCAGCCGTCACGACATTAACGGTGTGAGGCACGGTATCCATGACATGGACCATAAGCTCACGGAAACTTCCAGCCACATCATGGCCTACCCGTTCGACAGCATGAATGTCAGCTACAGGACCTGTACGGATAGGTTCCCCAGTCTTCGGATCATGCCACGTGGAGTTGAACGGTTCGGCGATCATGGTCCCTACAGCACCATGAGGCCATGTGGTTCCCCCAAAGGCATGATCATGCCAGAACACACTACCCACATCGGAATCCACCCAAAATCGTTGACGCACATATTCCACCGTCACAATATCCCCGACTGGATGATCATTTTTTAACGGTTGAGCAAACGTCAGAGTGCTTCCACCTGACGGAGCAGGAATTGAATCACCAGCTCCCTGGCCAGGAACTTTCAGTTTTTGTCCAACCACTATTTTGTTTTCATCCTGTAACTCATTCAGGTCACGTAATGAACTGATTGATGTTCCGAAGGAACTTGCGATCTTCCCTAAGGTATCGCCAGGAACCACGGTATAATCGGAGGCACCTGAAACAGAAGCCGAGGCTCCGCCACTTCCACCAATAGCTACTATTCGTCGGACTTCTTGTCCTTCCACATTATCAGCACCAACGAGGATAGGTATGCCCACATGATATTGCTTCGCATTCGTCACATGGAGCGTCTGATCTCCTTTTTTGGCTGCCTTCGTCACCTTCGCGTTCATGGGTACAGGCAAGCCCTTTTTGGTCTTCTTCTCAAATTGAGTAAAGGGCCGCATGGATTGATCATAGGAAAATCCCGAAATCACCCCATCAGAGGCTTGATTGTCAAATTGGAAAAAATGGAAATGCGTATTGATTTTTGACGATTGAAAATTGGTGACATCATCATCCAACCATTCGCTTGTCAGTGTCCAGTCAATACAGTCATACACATTGGCTCGCACCACCAATGGAAACTTTTTGTCATTATTGGCGCGAACTTCCTCCTCTTCGTCATGCACGACATAAAGCAAACCATTGGGATCAACAATGGCCGGTTCATCTCCCTGTGCTGCCGATAATTCAATCGGTAGCTTTATGAAATGCACTTTGTAATCCTGTGAGCCCGCTCGAACCGGACACAGACTCCAAGGCCCGTTTTCTCCGGGCTTGGCTGGTTCGACAGAACGTGTCCCGTCTGGATTCAATCGAATCATTTCCAGCCATGGAGCAGGATTGTGATCGTTCGAAAACGGCACCCGCTTACCAAAATGCGGTGTCAGCCATGGCCACGCCACTTTGCCTGTAGTTGGCTCAAACCATATCTGCCGTCGTTCACCCGGCTTATACCCCTGCCACTCCGGATGATATTTTGGATTTTCCCCAATTGATGGTTCTTTTTCGCTCATAGCCTTTTTGCCCTGCCACACCCAATCCATAACAGTGGCATCATAGGATTTAAGCTGGCCTTCTTCATCAGCTGTATTTCCAGGTTTACCCTGGTTCGCCAGCTGCATTTCTACCCAGTCCTTGATATTGACCATGGCAGGCTCGGCTTTCCAATTGCTCTTGCCTTCACCCACGATTTTGAACTTTTTCCCAAACCAATTGACCGTTTTGCCAATAAGTTGATCGGACGTGACGGGTTTATGTATGCGACCTATACGATCAGGTAATTCGCGAAGGGGAGCCATGACATCATTTTTAACTCCAGGGACTTGCATCGTATTGTATACCCGCCAATAGCCCCACATTCCTGCCACATAGTGGTGCGCCACATGGCAATGGAACAAAAAGTCCCCTGCCAACCATTGGCACAAGCCGGAGCCACATTCCGTTTCGAGATCTAGGGCTTCAGCAGGCCCAATGACTTCCACGTCAACCCGGTCAGACTTCGTGCGAATCACCGGATATTTTACTGGCCCATTTTGTCCAGTATTCCAGACAGGCATTTGGGTCGCCCGCGGGCTACGTTGCCATCTAATGGAACCTCCATGAGGATGGTGGGAATGGAAGACTTCCGATCCGCCATGAACGAGCCGGAATTTTGCCGGATCGCCTAAGTAGCTTCTTGGAATTGTCGGCCCAGCATCACCAAAAGTGTAAGAGCTGTAGGCCATCGACTCATCTTCAAACCCAAAGTATTCATGTTGCACATGCATATTATTAATGCCGAAAGGCTCACTTCGATAGTTAATGGCCCTGGCGCCTGGCCTATACGCATCGGTTAAGGGATCCCGTTGAGGCAGAAAATCTCCATGCTTATTGACTGGACGGAAGGCTTCATCTCCGACCTCATGATAGATAAGGACAAATTCACGAAAGTCGGGGCCATCTCCATTATCAATCATGACTTGCCAGCCGCTTGTGGCTTCCGTAGCTGGACCCGTGCCTAACGGTTCATAATAATTGGAGCCATGTGGTTCAACCACAAACACCCCAAACATTCCCATGACCGTTAATTCCCGATCATTGCTGAATGTATGAAATTGCCGTCCCCCTTCCTGCGTATCCGGGTGAATGTACCATTCCATATTAATAGTTTCGCCTTCTTCAGCCACCGTATCGGGATTGGTGGTTGCCGCCGGCTGCCCGGTTTCACTCATCACCATATCCGACCCATTAATGTGCAAGCTCACCTCTTCGCCAAATTCAAGTTGGTTACTCAAAGTAATTTTGACGCAGTCACCTTGATTACCACGGATCACCAAGGGTTGAATCCACTGGCCTTGAATGCCATTTTTGACGCCCCCTGGATCATGGTGTCCTTCGGATTCTCGAGCTTCGGCGTTTTTGGCTTCTTCTTCTCGTACCTTTTCGATATTCTCAGTGAGGGTGTACATATACCCAGGATAGTAATCCAACCATTGATTAAGGGTAATTTCCACATTTATTGCCGAAATGTCATATTTTCGAACAGCCGCAGTTTTAGGACAAAGTCCCCCTTTCATCGAGACGGGCTCCACGCCAATGTTGCTGGCCAAAAGGCCATTTCCTGGTCCACCGCCGTATTGATGAATCATGGACATGCCATTAAACGCCCCCGTCTCGGCACCCTTGTGGTCCATTTCCTTGTCCATTTGCTGCATCATTCGTTGGTGTTGCTGCTCGACGAGTGCAGCTCGCTCAGCACGGCCTTCCATGGAATCTTCCACAATGGTCTGGCCCTTGAGCCTTTCGGCCCAACCTGGCGATTGTGAATTCATTCCGGCATTGTGGACTATGGTGTCGGGAGATTCTCCGGCCAGGAGATTCCCAGGGGAAAACAACAAGATCCACCCCAAAGACAATCCGAGGGAAATGGATGTGACGGCATTCCTAGTATTCACATAAAACATGGACCGGCCTCCTTCATCTTAAAAACCTGATAATTACCTAATATATTTTCATTAAAATTGGAAAAATAGACGCTTTGCACCACTCACTTCGGGGAAAAGAAAAGGTATCCAAAACGATTCAGCCTGTCAAGTCCAAGCGCATGTCATTAATTTCATGGTATCTGAACAGATTACACCTTATACCCGCAGGAAAATGCCGGCCGGAACATGAAAGGAATTCAAGCTAAGGAGAAGAGGGGTTAAGGTTAGAGAAGAAAGACAGGATTTTACTTGCTTCTCACTTTCTACTTCTCACGCCTCACTCCTTTTAGGCCAGCGACTAGATTCGTGAAGTCCTTTTGCAAGGCACAAGTCACGGGGCCTGGAATTCCGTTGTGAATCTTTTGCCCGTCTACATTCACAACAGGAAGGACTTCAATCGTTGTCCCAACAAGAAAAACCTCATCGGCCTGATAAAGAACATCAAGGGTCATTCGGTCAAATTGGACTTCCTGACCATGCTCACGAGCTAAATGGATGACATTTTGTTGAGTCACTCCAGAAAGGACAAAATGATTCCGCTCGGGGGTTCGAAGCTGTCCATCTTTCACGATAAAAATATTGCTTGTCGCGCCTTCGATCACGAACCCATCCCTTACAAAAATAGCTTCGAACACCTTGGCTTCTAATGCTTGCTGCTTCGCCAACACGTTGGGAAGAAGATTCAGACTCTTGATATCACATCTATTCCAGCGAATATCAGGAACGGTGATGACCTTCACACCTTGTCTCGTCCACTCAATCGGAAGAGTGTCTATTTCTCGAAATGACAAAAAAACTGTGGGTTCTGCGTTTACAGGAAATCCATGCTCCCGAGGGGCAACGCCTCTGGTTATTTGAATATATATTTTGCCTTCGGCATACCCACTCTGCTGAAGACCGGTGAGCAAAAGGCTATGAAAATCCTGGGTATTAATGCTAAAGGGAAGCTGAATTTCTTTTGCACTACGAACGAGGCGGGTACAATGTTCTTCCCAAAAGGCAGGGACGCCGTGGTAGGCACGGATTACTTCATAAATGCCATCACCAAAAAGGAAGCCCCGATCATCAGGGGATATAGAAATCTCATCTAAGGGAGAAAATCGACCGTTGAGATACCCAATATCTGGCATGCGAGATCACTTTGCAGGATGATCAAGTACGGTCACCTCGAACACACGTCGATCCTCGGCCGTGAACTTCCAAGCCATTCGCTTACTAAACTCTAGACAATGCGTTCCAGGCTCCAAGGCCTGAAACTCAAAGGAACGGCGGCCAGAATCTACGGCGTTATTACTGACTGTGCGGAGGAAATCATCCTCAACCAAAGAGAGAACCTTGGGATCATAGCTGGGAACCCATTGTTCTCCACGCGTCCGGTCTTCCCATAAGTGGATATGGAAGGTTTCTGATTTTGACGTTTGTATAGGCTTTTTCTCAATTTGGTTGATATCCATACCATTTCCTTCTATTTCCAAGCATATTTTTCGTAATGGTGGATAAATGTTCATTCACCTGTCAGCCAATCACGCTTTTTGAGACAGACAAAAACCTGGCCCTTGGCTACGTGGACATCGTAATTCACGACACAGTAGCCTCCCCCATCTGGCCCAAATCCTGTACGAATGTCAAATTGCTGATGATGCCACGGGCAGGAGACAACAAAACCTTTGAGTCGCCCCTTGCCCAATGAAGCCCCCTGATGAGGACAGATATCATTTATAGCAAAGCATCGATCATCGATACGAAATACCGCCAATGTTTTGCCTTGTATCTTAAAAACACGGCCTTTCCCCTGGTGAAGATCCTCAAGATTGGCGACAAAAACATATCCCTCTTTGGGGCTCAACGGTTCACATTGTTTAGCTTTCATAAATCTAGGCCTTTAATTGATAGATCAAGGCGTTAAGGGATAAACAAAGTAAATTTCAGTTGATGGCCGACAGCAACCTTCTCTCGGGCAATAAACCCAGCATTGGCCTCAAGGATATAGCGCGCATCCTTCGGCGGAGGACCATACCATGTACAGGGATTGTCAAAGCAGGGAGGCACATTTTTTTCCACATGCACAACAATTTTACTTTCATCCACCCAAATTATATCAACCGGAAATTGAAACTCTTTCGTCCATACTCGATGAGGGCCCGATTCACCAAAAATATAGAGCATCGCTTCCTCTTCGGGGAGCACCGGCCTAAATGCCAATCCAAACAAGAGTTTTTCTGGGGTATCCGCCACTTCAGATTTGAGGACGGCACCACTTGAAAACTTCACATTGATGACTTGTGTTTGCCCAGGTGCATTAAATAACAACGCTCCAGAAATGAGGAGCAACGCCATAATCACCAGGAAAAAAATTCGTTTTTTGTTGGTTCCGTCCTGCAATTTCAAAAACGACAGCATATCAATATTTCACAGTTCTCTTTCTAAAGCCGGATGAATGGTAAGACGACCAATGCCAAAATACCTTTATTAACGCAGGCCCATCCCGCGCAATTTACCCGAAAGCCAATTTAAGGTAAAATGTCTTTTAGGTTTGTTACATTTTAGCCGAAATAGATATGAATGGGGGAAAAGGCCTTAAGGCAAGCTTCTCACACTTCTTTATTACCATGGAGGCTCCACATGCGCTACCTCCCAATCATCGCTATTGTATTATCGCTAGTCATTGCTCCTACTATCAGCGAATCCGCTTATCCTAAAATCTCTTTGGCTATCGATCAATTTGTCTCACAGGTTTATCCCAAAGGGAGTCGTTATTTTTGGGTGATCAATGATACAACGTCAGATGTTTCGAATGAAATCATTGTGGACATTAACACGGAACTTCAAGTGAATTCAGAAGAGGATCCCCAGACCAACCGCTTCTTACTTCTTCTGGTCAACGGAAAACTGGTTGGAGCCCAACAAATCTCATTAGGAGCGAATGTGGATTGTCACAGTGACGAGGAAGAAATCTAAGACGTCTTTCATTTATAGCAACTAGAAAAGCCAAAAGAATATTAAAAAAAAAGCCCCGTTCCTGTCTAGGAACGGGGCTTTTTGTGTTACCCAGAAAACCCTGGGTATCATTCGTTTACCAAATGTTTCCCAACCTATTTCGTCAGGATCATAAGCGTACCACCTATATGCGCAGCATGCAGCTGACACTGATACTTCAAGATACTATTAGCCGTGACATAGGTGAGATCACTCTGGGGAATACCAATATACTTGGTTTCCCCTGGCTTCAACACAATTTTAATATGCATCGACGTCGGACCAGCATATGCCGAATCTGCTGAAAGATCAAAACCATGTTCCTTGTCCATTGTATTGGTTACTTTGACCAAAATTGGTCTTCCTGCTCTCCCGCCTGTTGCACCAGCAACAAGGTTCAAAATGGACACCGGTGGATACCAGACTTTCTTTCCACCGATTTCCATGGCATATAAATCAACATCAACATCTAAACTGCTAAATGGTTGCCCAACAACTGACCCGGTTTCGAGGTCACCGATTTCCACCCCACCAGACTGTAATGCCCATGCTGCAGAAGAACCCGCTGCAATTAACACCGCACTTAAAAGGACGGATAGAAGCACTTTGTGCATCGCCCACCTCCTCATGACAAGCTTGTTGATAATGAAGAATTTACCTAAAAACGCAAGCCAATTTTCTTATTTGATATCACAAGACCCATTCAAAAGAGGTGATGGTTATAGCATATGGCATTCTGTGACGCAAGAAGGTTTTTAGCTGAATAC
>JBFJON010000036.1:0-8376 GCA_041617575.1 Nitrospirales bacterium
AAAAAGTATTCCTGCCTGCTCGATATGCGATGGGGAAAGAAGGGAGAAGCATAATTAGTCAACAAAAGACGTGACCTCTTCAACTTTTCCCCTATCCGGAAAAGAGCTTCGAAAGGGGTACGAACTGATTCGCCAAAGAAGGGGGGAGGGGAATGAACAGCATTGAACGCGAGGCATTGTTGGGTGGTCTCAGATATCTCCGCGCAGTATGGCAGCCTCTAGCTCTACCAGAAACAGGTGAGCCACTGCCACCCGAGCCCGCGAAAGTCAAAGAGTATAATCGTGCTCTACGTGAGTTACTTGTGTGAGTCTATCAAACGAAGAATGATGAGGAGGTGATGGGAGGAAATCCCGTTACCGCTATTGACAGTGCGATTGCTTACTTGGAACATACTCCAGTAACCACTACCACAGATGCTGCTCAGCAAACTTTTGACGGGTTTTTTGTCTCGTTGATTATGCGTTCGTGGTGGTTGCGCATCGCACTTGGTTTGTTGATCGCAGTGTTATTCGGTGGCCAATTACTTCTTGGCTCGGAGACAAAGGGTGCTCTCAATAGCGTCAAGGAAAGCAGCAGTCAAGCTGCCGAGGCGATCGAAAAAGAAAAAACGAAGTTTACCGAAACCATCAAGGAAGTACGTTTGGATGTCCAGAAAAAACACTCCGATACTATCAAAAGCCTAGATCTCTTAGCTAAGGACGCCGAAACGAGAATCAATCGGAAGGTCCTCGACGCATCCACCGATATTGTTGATGAGCTCAAGCAAAAAGCCAAACAAAATATCGAACGAGAAGAAGTTAGGGTTATTAGGCAATTAGGCAGCTAGGAGCAGCAGGTTATTCAAGCGATCCAAGCTCAGCAAAACACGATTCAAAAGGAATTGGTCCTTGAAGGAAAGATAGCGGTGTAAAAAATTGCTGGTGCGGTTGGCCCGCTTCTGGCCCAATTACCTAAAGATGTACAATCACTCAAGGAGCAAGTAACCAAGGCCTTGGATTCGTATGAAGTCCTGGACAAAAAACAAAAAGACCATCAGGAGAATCTTCAGAAACTAGAGATGTCGCTGCAAGCGATCCGAGCGGAAGGCGGCGCGTTGAGCGACCTGGCCGCCATCCTCGGTGTATCTAGCTGGATCCTAGGGCTCGTGTTATCTCTGGCAGCGATGGCGCTGATTGCCGCCGTATTTGCCCTAGCAAGAACGTACGGATCATTAAGGAACGCATGGATCGTTGTGGTGCTCATCACCTTGCTAGTGGCTGGGTGCATTTTCGCTGGATATAAAATAGAAATGTATCCTTTAAGCAGATCACAGGCAACTAGGGTGAATTCTGCCGAACTAGCGAAACATGCTCCTAACTTTGATCCAGGGAATGAATCATCTTAATATGGTTAGGGATCGGGCCTGGTTCCGATTAAGGAGATCGGGTCAAATGTTTGTTGACTAATTGGCCCCAGCCTATTCACTTCCACCACAACGGAAAACTCTCTGCCAAAGAATTGGCTTCTGTCCTTATGCGGTCGAAGACAGAGCAACACGGATTTACCCGTGGGTGAATGAGCCCTCCTAAGTCCTGCTGATTTTATCAGCTTCGCATGAAGCTGAAACAGAAAGGACCCCGGCTTTAGACGGGGGAATCTATTTCTCTCTTCCGTTTGTTTTCAATCACCGATTCATTCAACTCTTAAGTAGGGAGCGCGAGAAATAGTGTGCGCTCGCCTTTGACATACCGAAGGACGTCAATTGTGTCGATAAACAATGACAGACTGTGAAAGGAAATCACGGCCATCAACCAATCACCAAAGGCCCTATCAGTCTGGACCTCCTTCGACCTTGGCATGTACCCAAGTGCCGAGGGTCGGCCATTCGGTGTAATTTTCCGGAAACCTGATGGTCTCAGTTTCGGGATTGACGTTGGGCGCGAATGATTTGTGGTCCGTCGTCGTCTTGCCCCATGCTGCCCAACTCCCAATACCGAATATTCCAATGATTGTGAAGAATATGATCTGCTTCATATGCTTCTCCTTCACGGGTGCCGTTTTGAGCGCTAGGTGAGGCTCACCACCTGGTGGGCAGAGAGCCTCACATCCGTTCCTCATAAATCAGACGGCGCCTTATCCTTAATGCCTTTCCAATTGGCCTCTGATTTTTTGATATAGCCCGGGATATCCTTTAGCCACTTGCTCTGAATATCTTTATCCAGGTTCAAATATAGCGTACCGTTGACGACCTTCCAGGCTTCTGGGTCCGATACAAATTTTTTCCCGACTGCGACCCCATAGGCGCAGTATCCTCCGTATGCCGGAACATATTTTTCGGGATTGTCTTCGAACAGCTGTTTGTGGTCCTTGGAAGCAAAGGCATAGGTCACGCCTTGGTAATCGGCCACGTGGTAGCCTGAGCCCTTCATCGGTTTACCCTCGGTGAAGTAGGCGACCGGATCGTAGCCACTGATCCCTGGTGTGCTGTGGGTGACATCCTGTCCCAAGACCGGTGTTGCCACCACGGACACCAACAGGGCTACGGCTGGTAAAAATGTGTGTAAAACTTTCATGATGAACCTCCTTAGTTGATAGTAAAGTTTTTGTTTTTTTGTATACCGTTCTGTATACTTTATGGATCCTAGTCAGGTAAGGTTCAGTTTTGTTACACCTCGTTGTTTCATATTTTTTTCAGGCCGTTAAATCTGTAAACAATTGTTAATAATGGTTATTTATAATATTCATTAGGGAATGAGTCTTCTCTTATGAAAAAAATATTGGAAAAATTTAATAGACTAGAATGTAGATGGAACGAGAACGAAAAAAAACCGGCTCCTCAAAACGGGAACAACTCATCAAGACCGCCCTGGAGTTATTTGCGAAAAACGGGATTCATGCGACCGGCATTGATACGATCGTGGAACAGTCGGGTGTCACAAAGAAAACCCTGTATGCGCATTTCCGTTCGAAAGAAGAATTGGTGCTGGCTGTGTTGCGTCAGTATGACGGACTGGCTCGAAATGAATTTATGCGGTGCGTTGAGAGTGGCGGAAAAACACCCAGAGCGCGGTTGTTAGCGGTCTTTGATTTTGCGGAACGATGGTTTCAGCAGAGTAATTTTTACGGTTGTCTGTTCATCAATACGATTGGTGAATATTCGGACAATGACACACCCATCCGTCAGATATGCAAGGAATATAAGAAATTGGTGAAAGGCTACATCCGAGAGCTTTGCCAACAGGCGGGAGCGACAGATCCTCAAGGGCTAGCAGAAGAATTGGCGTTGTTATTGGAAGGCGCGACCGTGACGGCCCAGGTCTCTCAAAATGCAAAGACCGCCAAAATAGCGAAACGAGTGGCCAAGGCTCTAATCGATAGGACCACAGCAAAAAATGAATGAAGCCTTGCTGAAGCTGCCGAGAGTTTCTCCTGTTTAAGTATCGGAACATTCTTCCTGGAAAGGCCCATCGGGTTTTGTTTTCCACGAGGGAATTGGTGAGATGAGTAATCGGGGGTTTTTTTACGATTGATGTTTAAATGAATTGGCCAGGTTAGTCACTAATTCCCGCAAAAGCTTTTGATAGAAGATGTTTGGACGATCCTTGACATTTTTTGGCTTGGATATGGCTTCGCTACTGCCAGAGACCAAAAGCCCTTCTTCAGGTTTGGTCTTGGCTTTGTCGGGGGGGTCTTTACAAATTTCTTTATCACACACTACGAGAATATTCCTGGCCTCGTATCGGTCCTGCACTTCGGCATGGGTCCATTCGTAGAACCATATAGTTTCTCCCGTTTCGACGAGTGAGGCGCTGGCGTTTATGGTCACACTTAATCGTTCCGGAGGGGTTAGAGATGCCTCTTTTTTCTTGACATAACTGATTAGTTTGTTGCCTTCCTTCGCGGGAAGGGAAATGGGCCTAAGTTGTTCCCCCTCCTCGTTAGATTTATAAAATCGACGTTCCCACCTGGCATCCTGACCGGCCTGCACAAGCGAACGTTCTAGGGAATTGATTTGAAACAAGACTTCTGCTCCAAGTTTTTTCGAGGCCGCACTGGGTGTGATTTCTTCCTTCACCACCTTATTTTGAAGGGCATTCCACGAGATAACCTGGAATCCGGCTTTTGTCAGGGCCCTTTCTAATTCCGCCATTTCGATGCCGCAGGTAGTCTTTAGCAAAATCCCCTGACTAGACGCCTCTCCTGAACTCTGAGTCGCGGTCTCATCGGCGCATCCTTCCGGAGCCGTAACCGCCAAAGATTTAATTTTTGGAATCACCGAGAGATAGGTTTGACTTTCCACGATTTCTGGCGGAGCTTCCTTATTGTCCGCGACAACGAAATCGGAAGTCACCAGATAGTATGGTGACCCACATGCTGTGAGAAAACTAAAAGACACAACCAAGAAGTTAATCGCGAAGACCGGTCGAATACCAGATTTCATAATAGTCTCCGAACGCGGTTAATAAACGTCCCAACGCAATTGGGGGGGAAGGCGCAATTTGTATTGTGTCGCCATATTCTCTCCCTTCTCATCCAGGGCATCCGCATCAAAGCAGCCGGGATATAGTAGGATAAGCGTGGTCTCGCCAGGCTTAATGTCATGTGCCATTTCTTTAAACGCTTCATAGGGTTTTTTGCATGGCTTAATTATGAGTCTATGGATTGGACGGGACCCATGATTTCTTAAGATGATAGAGTCTTGGTTTTTCACCACAATTTTCTCGCTGCAACTTACAAAAAGAATGGACAACAAGAGGAAGAGGCAGCAGTGTGTTAGGCGTGAAAATTGGTGGTGTAAGGGCATTAAAAGATGCCTAGACATTATAGGATTAGGTCTATCGGGATACATTCAGCACTAGAGGGGGATATACAATACTACAATTTATAAACTTGTCAATATGAAGGCAGATGAATACACCAGCTTCAAATAGCTGGGGTACCTGGTGATGTTGCGACAGGCCCAATGGGAAGGGAATCTGGGTGAAAGCTTTCGGATTAGGTATCAGAACCGTTTGAAAACTTCTACTGGACCTTAACGTCGGATTTCTTTATATCCAGGGCACTAATGGTTGTGCTAAAAAAAAATGGCTTGATTTTTATGAATACTGAGGTGAAGTGGTTAAGTAATAGGAGGACATCTGAATGGCAACGATTGCACCGTTTCGCGCTGTAAGGCCCAAACCTGAGTTGGCGTCACAAATCGCGGCTCCTCCCTATGACGTGGTCTCGTTGAAAGAGGCGCGTGACCTGGCTGAGGGAAATCCCCATTGCTTTCTTCGCATTGGCCGGGCAGAACTAGAGCTGAGTGATGGAGTAGACCCGTATTCCGCAGAGGTCTATCAACGAGGTGCCGACAATCTACGGAAGCTCATCAACGATGGAGTGTTGGTCCAGGAACCACAACCCCTCTTGGGTGTTTACCGACAAAAATGGGGCCAGCATGAGCAGACAGGCCTCGTGGCCTTGGCCTCTGTTGATGAATACGACCGAGGCATCATAAAAAAGCACGAGCATACGCGGCCGGTCAAGGAAGCTGATCGGGTGCGGATTATTGAAACCCATGAATCACAATCGGGTCCGGTCCTTCTTTTTTTTCGCCAGACGGCCAAGATTCATCAGTGGCTAAAAGAAGTGACGAATACCAAGCCAGATGTGCATTTTATGGCGAATGATAAAGTTGAACACACGGTCTGGAGTGTGCGAGATGATTCTGCTATTCAGCAAGTGATCAAAGACTTTCAGGAACTTCCATCATTATATATCGCCGATGGACATCATCGATCGGCTGCGGCAAGCCGGGTACGAGCCGCGCGTGGCCATGCCAGCGCACTGCCTTCCGGGAATCACGAAGAGGGTTTTTTGGCAGTCATTTTTCCTCATGACCAACTGCAAATCCTTCCCTACAATCGAGTCGTTCGGGATTTACATGGTCTTACCCCAAAAGAGTTGTTAGGCAAATTGGCTCCGCACTTCGAATTGCAGGTGACCGCGCAACCAGGCGAACCACCTGCCGCCGGCTTCGATATGTATCTAGAAGGGCAGTGGCATCGCGCCAAACCTAAACACGATTCGTCCTTGAACAGTCAACAAGATCCGGTTCGCGCGTTAGCCGTTTCGGAATTGACGGAGCGGGTGTTGGATCCGCTATTAGGGATAAAAGACCAACGCTCCGATTCACGGATAGATTTTGTGGGCGGCATTCGTGGTACCGAACAGCTTGAGACATTGGTGGACAGTGGTGACTGGGCCGTCGCGTTTTGGTTGTACCCTACCACGGTGGAGGAATTGATGGCCGTCTCCGATGCGGATCGGGTCATGCCCCCCAAGAGCACCTGGTTCGAACCCAAACTCCGCGACGGCCTCTTCGTCCACATGTTAAGCGATAAATAATGCTGCATCTTTCCCAATTTAAACTCATGAAATTGTCCAAAAAGAGAATATTATAAAGTTAAAGTCATAGAAGTATTCCGATTTTTTTCTTTCTTAGCCATGTCCATCAAACAGTGGGAAGTGAAGACGTTTCAGCAATTGAAGGTGGATGAGTTATTTGACGTGTTGAAGTTGCGGGTGGATGTTTTTGTTGTGGAGCAACAATGTGCGTATCGGGAATTGGATGAGCACGATCGACACCAAGAGACCAGGCATCTATCAGGACGAAATGAGGGTGGACAACTGATTGCCTATGCGCGTTTTTTGCCACCTGGGCTGCGTTATCCTGAGGTGAATCTTGGGCGGTTTGTGGTAAAAGCAGATTTGCGTAAGCAAGGGATTGGTCATCAATTGTTACAGGCAGCGCTACAAGAAGTTTCTCGTTGTTGGCCTAAGACAACTATAAGAATTTCTGCACAAGACTATCTACAAGCGTTTTATGCGCAGTATGGTTTTATCCGAGTATCGGAAGTTTTTCTGGAAGATGGCATCCCTCATATTGAAATGGTGAAGAAAGCCGGATGAATCTTCTGGTTGTTAGTCATACTCGCGGAGGCGGGTATCCATCCTAAAAAACCCCGGATAGATTTCCGATTAAAAATGTCGGGAATGACAAAGATGATGGATTTCGTTCCCTGCCTTCGCGTGGCGAACTTTACGGGAATAACCTTCAAAGGGTTGTGTACCTGTCCACAAAACCTTTAACCCTTGTTTCCTATGAAATCAGTCCCTCTTGGCGGTCTCTCACTTGATACGTTTCTAGCTGAATATTGGCAGAAGAAAACGTTGTTGATTCGACAGGCCTTGCCGGGGATCAAGCCTCCGATTGCCGCCGATGAATTGGCAGGGCTGGCATGTGAAGAGGAGGTCGAATCGAGGCTGATCATTCAAGATGCCGTAAGCGACCAATGGGAACTCACTCATGGGCCGTTTTCCGATGCGACTTTTTCCGCTTTGCCCGTAACCCATTGGACCCTGTTGGTACAGGCCGTGGATCATTGGGTGCCAGCCGCCGCTGAATTTCTTGCGCAATTTTACTTTATTCCCAGTTGGCGTTTTGATGATTTGATGATCAGTTATTCCGGCGACAAGGGTGGCGTCGGGCCGCATTATGATAACTATGATGTGTTTTTGGTGCAGGTCAGCGGCCGTCGTCAATGGGAAGTGGGTGGCATCTATGATGAAACTTCTCCTCGTCGTCCTGATGCACCGGTGAAGATCTTGACTGAATGGGAACCGGAACATTGTTGGACACTTGAGCCGGGTGACTTGCTCTATGTGCCTCCGCGTGTCGGACATAGTGGAATTGCGGTGGGAGAGGATTGCATGACGTGCTCGGTGGGATTTCGAGCGCCGTCTCACCGGGACATTTTGCTTGATTTTCCTGAGCATATGTGAGAACAAATCAGCGAAGAGGTTCGATATTCGGATCCTGATCTTGTTCCGCAAGACAATCCTGGACAGATTACCCCTGAGGCTGTGAAGAAAGTTCAAAAGATATTAATTCAGTATGTCGAAGATCAAGATAGTCTAGCTCAATGGTTTGGTCGGTATATGACCTCTCCCAAATATCAGGATGAGGAGACAGTGCAGGAGGAGTATCGTCTAGAAGATGTCCGCCAACATCTTGGGGCAGGAGGGAAGCTTATAAGGAATGAAGGATCACGCTTTGCGTTTCAGGAATATGGCAAGAATCTGTGGCTATTTGTTGATGGACGTCAGTATGCCTGCAGTGAACTCCTGACTGATCTGGTGAAAACTTTATGCGCTGAACAAAAGTTCTCTAATATATGTGGGCAGTCAGCAGAACATGATTCCTTACTCTTAGATTTGCTGAATCATGGCAGCTTATATCTTTCCGATTGAAAATAGCAGCAATAAAACGTTCGCTCAAAAAGTCTTTGTCAATATACGAAGGGCTTATGCACCTGCACACTGGTGTATATTCTCGCCTCGTCTCATAGATT
>JBFJON010000037.1:0-8365 GCA_041617575.1 Nitrospirales bacterium
AGCCCGAATATCGATTTGCCCGCCTGGTCAAAAAACTCATCAAGCCGTACGGTATCTAATAAACGCCTGTTATTCAATGCAGATGAATGTATAGAAGGAACAGGGTGTAGTTGAGCCGGGGTTCGGCCCGGGAGCCGGGCTTTTGCCTATCGCATCCTGAAAAGTGCAACTTTTGTTGTGGAGGCAAAAGTAGCCAACACAAAGGTTTCGCTCTTCGAGACGAATCAACAACGGTTGCGCCCTACGGGACGCACCAAGTGATGGATGCGCTCTTCGAGACGCACCATGCAAGGTTTGGCCGTGGCCTGGCCATTCGGGTACACTGCGCGGTTCACCGATACCGGCGGCGTGCAAACTCGCGGAGCCTGTTCTGAGCGAAGCCGAAGGGCTCAAACCCTGCTCGCTTTTTCTCCGGTGTCGGTTGCACTGCTCGGCCAAGCCACCAGGCCTGGGAATCCTCTGAAAGAAAAGGTAGATGGATTAACAACTACTCATGTCGGGGAGGACGAGTGGGGAGAGAAGATGGATGCCCGATGATGACGAGAATTACGTTGTGAAATTTTCTTGGTCAGGTCGCTTCGATGTGGACATGTGCTGAATAGCCTAATCGTTTGAGCAATTGTTCGCAGTCTTCCCAGGTCAGGCCGAAGTCTCGAACATCAGCGATTCCCAGCCTTGCCACGACGTCTCGAATTTCGCTGAAATGTTTCGGTTCAAATTCGCCCTCCATGAGGGCGGTTTCTGCCCACGTGACGAGAGTGGGAAGTGAGAGCTCATGTTGCAAATAGGCTGCGAGCTTATCGACGACTGTTTGGCGCGTAATCATTTTCACCATTCTTCAACCTTTTGAAGGCCCTGATCAATTGGATATTTGTGGTGAACTTCGACCTCATACGGACCGGCTTCCTGGATTACATGTGCCTGTCCGGGTTCATCCGTTGGTGTAGCACCCTGATGACAAAAATACCTTTCTTTTTCACCTTATAAAAAATGGAGTGGCGGCTACATTCTAACCGAAAATACCCGGGCACAATGCCGCTGCAATCCCTTCCCAATTTTGGACTATCAGCCAATTTCAAAAGACAATCCCGTAGAGATATATTCATCCGCAACTTTTTCCCCGAATTGCTTGAAGGAATATTCATAGATTTCATCGAGGTCCTGATCGGCTTTTCCAGAAAGTTGATAGTCACCCATTGCGGAGATGCCGTTTTTTTACGTCGCGTATAATATCTTCAACCTTTCGACGGCTCACTCCGCTCCGTTCCCCTTCAAGAAGTGCCTGACGCAAAACTTCTACTTTTTCCTGATCTCGCCGGATCAGATCACGAACGTAATCACTGGCATTTGCATATTTCCCGGTTTCAATTTGGCCTTGAACCCAATCTTTCATTGGATCGGGAATAGAAACATTCATGGTTGCCATGGCATATCCTCCTCAATACATTATGGCATAGATTGCCAAACTGTGCCAATAAGGCATTCCACATTGGAGAGTGGCAGGTAAAAGAAAATGGATGCTCAATGATGACTTTTGGCATGATGTAGGTGTCGGGGTCCCGGCTGGCAGCCGAGCTCTTGCATATCGCACCCTGAACGGTGCCACTATCTCTTGGCGTGTCCGAAGGGCTCAGACAAGGTCCACCCTTTTTTTTGAGCGTCAGCCCGGTTGGCCAGTCTGCAGGTGGTGGGGTAGGTGAAATCGCTTTATTTGATCTGCTGGCCGCTGGCTCTCTTCCCTTCCATCAGACAGAAACCTTGTGTGGAATTAATTCACGGCTTGCAGGGTGATGTTTATAGTTCGTTCTGTGTTGTTTCGGCGTAGGCCTAATTTTATGCGGTCACCCACATTGTGCCGGTCTAAGATTGTTGCCAGGTCATCATAGTTTCGAACCTGGTCGCCGTCTATTGAGACGATTACATCTCCTAAGCGAATTCTTCCAGAGCGAAGTTTTTCAAGGCTTTTCAAGCCGGCTTTTTCGGCGGCGCTGCCCGGTAAGATGCGGGCAATGACGATTCCCCTGATTCCCCATCGGCTGGCAATGGAATCGGGAATGAGAGAAATGCCTAGACCGGGTCGAATCACTTTTCCGTACTGAATGAGTTGGGGCACGATGCGTTTCACTATATCGACAGGCACCGCAAAGCTAATGCCGGCAAAGGCTCCACTGGGGCTGATAATTTGCGTATTCACTCCGATGAGTTGTCCTGAACTGTTGAGGAGCGGCCCCCCGGAATTACCCGGATTGATGGCCGCGTCTGTTTGAATCACGCCTTCAATGGTGCGGTCATTGATCGATTTTATCGATCGGCCTAACGCGCTGACGACTCCCGTCGTGAGCGTATGATCCAGACCAAACGGATTGCCAATGGCCAGGACCTGTTGCCCTACTCGAAGGTTTTGTGAATTGCCTATGTCGAGTGGATGGAGGTGTTTGTTTTCTGCATTGATTTGGAGTACGGCTAAATCGTGATCGGGGTCCACACCCACCACTCGTGCATCATGTGTGGATTGGTCGTCTAATACGACCTGAATAGAATCGGCTCCATAGACCACGTGAAAATTGGTGACGATGTAACCTTGGGTGTTCCAGATAAATCCTGAGCCGGAACCCTGTGGAACTTCAAAGGTATTCAGAGACCACAAGTCGCGTCGGACAGCCGTGTTGGTGATATAGGCAACCGATTGGGCGGCTTTTTCAAACACAGCGATGGTATTGAGTTCGTGAGTACTGAGGGGTTGATCCGCGGTAAAGTGGAGGAATGATGAATGTGTCTCGACAGTGACCGCATCTGGTTGAGCGGCGATCGCCACGTCGTGAAGACCGCTCATAAGCTCTATGAAAAATAGAATCAGGAGGGAGAAAACTGGCGGGTACATGATTATTCCATGTGAACGCAAAGCTTGGGAAATGTGTCAATTCCTCGTTGAGGAGGGTTGGCACCCGCCATTATTCACCCATGACTTGTACGACGAGTTCACGGGTTCGCGCGCGGGTGTCAAAATCGATCAGAACGATCTGTTGCCAGGTGCCAAGAGTGAGCCCGCCACGGACAACGGGAATCGTGAGGGATGGCCCTTGCAACTGCCCGCGCAAATGGGAATGCCCATTGTCTTCGCCCGGGTTTTTGGTGTTGTGTTCCCAATCTGTTTTGGCCGGAATGGTGGCATTCCAAAAGTGTTGTGTGTCGGCTCGAATGCCTGGTTCGTCTTCGATGATCATGACGCTGGCCGTGGTGTGTTTCACAAATAGCGTCAAGGTGCCGTTCGCCACTCCTGATTTGGTAAGGATGTCTTGCATCGATTGCGTGAGGTTTTCAATCTGAGAATCTCCATGCATGGAGACTTGGAAGGAATGTGTTGAAACGGTCATGGGTCGGTTATGCCGCGACAGAGGAGAGGAACCGTTGTTCGGCCGGCGAAAGCTTTCCTCCACGCGCTTGTCGGAGAATCGTGGTAAAACGGCCTTCGCGAGTCAAACGGCAGATCGTTCGAAAGACGTCTTGGCTGACAACTTTTTGCCTGGTGAGTTGGCGGAGATAGGTGAAGGCCTCTTGAAAACTTTCTTCCGCACGGGCGTAATAATCCTGCCCACGTCGATGATTGCTATGGGCTTCCAATTTCTCGCAGGCGGTCAGAATTTCTCCCAGTTGATGCATCCAAGCTGGTGCTGTGTCTAATTTTTCCGGGTAATAATAATACAGCATGATTCGTTCCATCCACGGTGCCCATGGAATTCCATAGGCTGGTAATGAGGTTTTCACTGGGCGGAGACATTTTTTGAGGCGGCGAGCAAAATCTAATCGCATCTCAATATGGGCTTTAACCGATGGCGTGAGTTGCAGCCCTTGTTCCTGGAGTTCGAAGTGATATCGTTTTATAAAGGCCTGAGCTTCTTGCCCGTAAGGCGTCCGGGGATGGGCGGCTCGCCATTCTGCAGGTCTGGTGGGGATGTTGTGTTGTTGGGCCCATGACCAGATTTTGCCGAACAATTTGGGATCAAGCCCGGCTCGCCCCAAATCATGAAGTAAACAGGCTGCCTCAAACTGTTTCAGCCGCAGGAGTGGGTGCCCCAACTCTACTGCGACAGGCACACAGATACGCGCGGTACGATAGGCATGAGCTTTATCATAACCCGGGAGTGTTTTTTGGGGGTCGTTTGGATGTGGAACATCATACCATTTGAGAAGGGAGGAGACTTGAAATCGGGTGAGAAATGTGTGAGAGGGCTTCAAAACAAGTACAGAGGTGCTTCCGGCCTGGCCTATGAGAGAGTGTGTGATGGCGTCTTCTTCAAGAGTGCACTTTTGCAAGGCTGCAGAATATCTTACATGTGTTGAAAGGGTCAAGAAAGGTTTGTGGGAGTTCATTGTTTGCCGCTGGCAATTCCGTTCGCTCACACCATTCTTTTTGTACAATACTCCCAGGCAACCTTCTTTCCATGAAAATTCATGTCCTATTTTCTTACAATATTGCCAAATTCGAGTAAGATAAGAATCTTAGAAATATCTCACCCGCTTGAGCACCGATTTCAGGTAAGGTAGGAGCCGTATATCTGTTCCGTGGAGCTACTGACGTGCGTTTCACCATGAAAAAGACCCTGCTATGGGGAGGACTCGGTTTCCTCGTCCTCTTAGTTTTATTAATCATTCTTCCCTGGTTTTTGAATCCTGTGTACTTACAGACTCTCGTGTTACAACACATTCAACAGACGTTCGGGTCGCACGTGCGTGTCGGACGCACGTCGTTTGCCTTGTTTCCGTCTCCTCATTTTCTGGTCTCCGATATTGTGGTCAAAGAACGGCTGGATTCTCATGCGGTCTTTCGAGCTGAATCGATGAGTTTAAAGTTGGGTGTCGGTCAATTGTTACAGAAAAAACTTGTGGTCAGGGAATTTTTCCTTGACCATCCGGAAATTGAGGTTCGTCGTGACAAGTCAGGGGTCTGGAGGTTTCTAGGACATTCGACTGATGATTCGTCTTTTGCCTTTCTGGGATCGTTCTTGGTGTTGGGTCAGCTTAAGGTCACGAACGGGAAAATTATTGTGATTGATGAATCCCCATCTGATAGCGTCAGAGGCGTGGTTTTGGAAGATGTGGCCTTTTTATCGGAAACGTCTTATGAGGATGTTATCGTTCTTTCAAGGCTGAACTTGTCGGGGAACCTTCGGCAGGTTCATGATATCGCTTCTTTTCGGCTGTCCGGAATACTCGAAGCGTCGTCGACTGTGCCCTTGTCTTCCCTCGAAAGTCGGGACCTCTTTTTTGAGCAGATGATGTTTGCCGGACATTTGGAAACGGACAATTTTGCCGTCAACCAATTAGCCGAGTATGTTCCCTATGGAGATGTACTTTCCAAATTTCCCGGAGCCCTGAGAGCAGAATCTCAGGTTAAATGGGTGAAAAAAGAGATGACTTCTCAATTGCGGTTCTCCAATATTGCGTTTACTAATTCTGCAATTACGCTTGATGGCAACGCCACTATCGAGGGTTTGGAGGATGGACATCACATGACTTCTGTGTCTTTGCGATCTTCAAGTCTTGATCTGAAGATGATTCGACAAACATTCCCCCATACATGGCTTCCTGATCCTGTTGTGGATTTGTGGGAAAAGGGGGCATGGGGTGGAGGATTGGAGGTCCTTGAGGCACGAGTGACCAGTTCAACCCGGGCAGATGTGGGCACGTCGTTCACCGGAACTTTTCGAGTGAATAATGGATTTCTGACTTTACCGGGATGGCCCAAAACGGATCATGTGCAAGGCACGGTCGTGGTTGAACCCGATAGGATACACGTATCCGAGGCTCATGGTATCTATGACGGGATTCCAGTTGATGTGAACCAAGGTGTCTTCCTGCTTAAAAAATCTGGGCTTTGGGGTGATGTGGACATTCAGGGGAATGTTCCTACAAAAAAAGTGTGGGATTTCATCAGTCATCTGGGGGAGCCTTCTTCTGGCCCCAATTTCTTACAAGCTTGGAATGTGTCACAGGGCGATGGAATGTTGCGCTTACGGTTTGCCGGGGATTTATTCGATGAACAGGGACTGACCTTTCAACAGGGAGACTATCAGCCTGCGAATGTGGTGTTGAGCATTCCTGGCTTTCCACATTCCCTGTCCAGGGCCCATGGCAAAATTCAATTTTCCCCTGATAGCACCGTCTTAGATGGGATTCAAGGGGATGTGGGCACCTATCCATTGACGATGAACGGAACGATTATTCATCAAGCGAATCTGCGCTTGGAACCTCTGAATGTGACTGCCGGGTTTGATGGACAGGATGTTTTTACACATTCGGATCAAAGGATATCCGAATCCGGTCTTCAAATTACCGGTCCTCTTCATGCATCAGTGACCATGCGAGGCCCGCTGAGTCGTCTCAATCTCAAGGGGAAAATCGATGGAAAAGAGGCGACATTTTCCATTCCATCCGTTTTGCAAAAAGAAGCCGGGCAAGCGGGAGTCTTAGGCTTTGAGGGACAAGTCCATTCTAATGGAGCGGCACGATTTGAACGAATCGAACTGGCCATGTTGCCGCTTCGTCTGCGGGGCCGAGGTATTGTGCGATTTAGTCCGACATGGGGCTGGGAAGGGCGGCTTGATTCTGGCCAAATATCCATTGGGTTACTCCCCAAAAAGATTCGGATGTTTGGAGATGCCATACAGTCGGGAATTTTGGACGTTCAATTAGGCGGGAACGGGATTGGGCGGGATTGGAAAAAATGGAATGTGAAGGGATGGGTGGCATTGACGGACGGTGTGGTGAGCCTTCCTGGCCTACAAGAGCCAGTCGATAATTTGTTTGTTCGATTACGTATTGATCGGGATTTGCTCGATTTGAAGCGAATGGAATTTCGTATCAAGGATAGTGAGGCAGTGGTGACTGGGTTTTTGAAACATTGGAATACGACTCCACAGGGCAGTCTGATGTGGGATGCCCCACGATTTGACATCGATTTACTGATTCCTAAAGAAGAACGATCAGTATTGCGGGATGGGATGGAATGGATTGCGAATCATGGCAAGCTTGAAGGATCTATTCTCATCAAGGATCCCATCTATAAAGACTTTACTGGAAAAAATTTGTCTGCGGTTTTAAGCATCCATGACAACCTGGTCACAGTAGATAGAATTCAAGCGATAGTTGAGAAAGATGCAAGTGTCAAAGGGCGAGTATTTGTTCATCTTCCCCCGGGGAAGCCAGCTGCTATGCGGGCATCATTTGAGGCCGACAGTCTGCCGGTTGAGAAATTATTAACGGTATTAGGTGATGAACATCGCATCATTTTAGGGAAAATGAACATTCGGGGAAAAATTCAAGGTCATGGGCGCCATGCCAGAGGGATCGTGCCTACGTTGCAGGGCGAGGTAGCACTTTCTCTACGAAATGGATATGTTCGAAAAGGAACTGTGATACCAAAAATTTTGAGGATTCTCAATTTTCCTCATGTCCTGAGGGGAAAGATCGACTTTGAAAAGACGGGGTTTCCATTTGACACAGTAACCACGACTTTGAATATTGAAGAAGGGAAATTCTCAACGAAGGATTTTCTCTTACGGAGTCCGATAATGAATGCCACGGCAGCAGGAATCTATGACTTAGGACGAGATCATTTGGATGGGGTAGCTGCAGTGAGTCCATTTGGAGCCTATTCCGATGCCTTGAAAACGATACCACTGTTCGGAAAGATTATTTCTGGAGATCGGGCAGGCATTACGACAGCCATGTTTCGTATGATCGGGCCGTTGGCTGAACCTCAGGTCGTCTATATGCCCAATGAATCACTCAAGAATGGCTTGACCGGGCTTGCACAATTGGCTTTTGATGTGTTGAAAAATATCGTGCTCATGCCTGGCGATGCCTTGAGCGGATCAGCAAAGGATTCTGCAACGCCTTTGCCGGAGACCACGAGACCTAAACCTAAAAGTTCGGTTGAGATTAAAGAGCAACAAGAGCAAGCAACACCATAGAAAAAATGAAAGAGTGGGTTCCTTGAGGTAGAAACTTGAGAGCAAACCCTTAGAGTCTGTGAAAGGTGATGAAATGGTTCCAACGGTTGAATGGAAGGATAATCAGGTTCGTATCTTGGATCAAAGTGTTTTACCCGAGGACGTTTGTTTTCTGGACTGTACGGATTATCACGATGTTGCCGAGGCCATCCGAGAGCTGAAAGTGCGTGGAGCACCAGCTATTGGAGTAACGGCTGCCCTAGGGATTGCCTTGGGCGCGAAGCGATATACACAACAGGACGTTGAGGGCTTTTATCGACATATGGATGAAGTCTGTGCGGTTCTTGCAGCTACACGGCCGACGGCCGTTAACCTTTTCTGGGCAGTGGATCGTATGAAACGGGTTTTTACGG
>JBFJON010000038.1:0-8365 GCA_041617575.1 Nitrospirales bacterium
CGGGACGCTGCATATGAGCACCGGTAAAGGCGCCTTTTTCATGGCCAAACAGCTCGCTTTCCAAAAGCGTCTCTGGAATTGCCCCACAGTTGATTGCGATAAATGGCCCCTCTTTCCTATGACTTTGCTGGTGAATAGCTCGTGCTACCAGTTCCTTTCCCGTTCCACTCTCGCCAACAATTAAAACCGAAATATCAGACCCCGCTACACGTCGAATCGTATCGAACACTTTTGCCATCACCGGACTGGCCCCAATAATAGCTGGCAACCCACGTTTTTCCACATGCTCCAATAATTTTTGGTTCTCTGTCTCAAGTCCAGACAAATACCCAGCCCGTTGGAGTACAGTTTTGAGGACCTCCAAATCCACGGGTTTGTCCATAAAATCATAAGCACCCAACTGAACAGCCTTCAAGGCATTGGCTCGATCTTGATTCCCGGTGATCACCACTACCTTCACAGGGGGATACACTTCGATTAACTGCTCTAAGGCAATCAAGCCTTCCGTGACCCCATCAGCATCCGGTGGCAAACCTAGATCCAAGGTGATCAAACCCATCTTTTCTCGTTGAAGGATCTCGACAGCATTTCCGCGATTATCGGCCTCAAATATGGTGTAAAGTGACTTCAACCCCCATTTCATTTGCTCCAGAATTTCCTGGCTATCATCTACCAGGAGAAGTGACGGAAGTGGGGTAGAATCCTGTGTGTTATCTGTTTTTGACATTTTGTAAATAAACGAAGGTCATGAAGTATCCGACCCAATAAAATCTTGTGATCGCTAACCCCTTATATATCGGCAGTTTCAACTGGAAATGTGAGGATAACTTTTGTTCCGTGCCCTTCCTGGCTTTCAATACAAATCTGCCCATGATTATCTTCCACCATTTGCTTACATTGAAAAAGACCGACTCCTAGCCCACTTTTCTTCGAACTTTTAAAGGGTTGAAACAAATTTTCTAATCTTGCCATAGGAATTCCAGGTCCTGTATCCACAATTTCAACCTGCAGATATGGCCCATCAAAAGTGGTGGCAATATCAATGGCCCCCTTGCCATCCATAGCCTGGCGCGCGTTCAGGATCACATTCAACAATACCTGTTTTATAGGTTCTACTTTTAGTTGTAGCTTGGGAATACCCGTTCCCGCGTGAAACGTGGGTTGACACCCTGCCTCACCGAGGGATTCGAGCATTTCTTTAATCAACGCATTCATATCTACCGTTTGAATAATCCAATTTTTTTCCGTCTCCAGACCTTTTGATTGGCTGGCCAGCTTTGACATAAGATTCATCATACGTTGAGAGGTCGTCCGAACCGTCATCATAGCCGAGGCCTGAAACTCCGGATCATGACCATATTGTTCGGCATTCTGAACCACCATGGATAAACTGGAGGCCAAATTTTTTAAATCATGGAGATAAAATCCTGAAAACCTGTGCACGGCTTCCCATTTAGCCATCGCACTTCGCTCTTCAACCAATTGAAATTGTATGAGTAGCATGGTGACATGGTGGGCAATGGCCCGAAGTAAGTCAAAATCATCTTGGTCGTAGCTTCGATCATGGAGTTCCTTACTCAAGGTGCAAAATCCAAGGAAATTTCCCCCAGGGGTGACCAGAGGCACACAGATATGCGCCTGCGTGCCCTGGAGAAATTCTTTAAGGTCCTCGTTTCCCTTAACTTCGTCATCAATCATGAATGGTTCTTTAATAACAAGCATTCTTTCAACCAAGTAATGCCTTTCGGCAATCGGCGGAGGCGGATCTTCCGTATTGACGGTTCGAATTTGATGGAATCGCCCATCAACGTCAAACTTTTTCCAAATGGTGACTCGCGGTGCACCAAATGTCTGACTTAACCATTCCAGATAACGATCGTATACTTCTTGAGTGTCATGACAGGCCGTAAAGACTTCGGTGACTTCCAACCACTTTTGGCGGTAATCATACTTTGTACGGAAAAAATGCCTGGAAACAAATTGTTGAAGTTCCGCACGAGCTTGGCGGGATACGATCACAATCACTAGCCCAATTCCCGCCACAAATAAGAGTAATGCCCCAAGAGCTTCTCCAATTTCCCATCCGGTTTTTTGAATCACCTTTGCCACAATTCCAACCAGAATCAAATAGCCCCCCACACCTAAAAACGTGAGGGATGTATACAACGCCTGATGACTGACCTGCACTTTTTGGTTGAAATCATGGATTCGCCATCGTGCTAATCCAAAAGCAATCAGTGCTAGGGAAATACAGGCGGCAATTCCCCCTACCCATGCATACGTTTGCTTCCAAACCGGAAGTAAGAGCAGTTGGCTGGCTTGAGCAATGGAAATCCCAGCCAACCCACCCAACCCGATCAGCACAAATTTCATTTGGAATCGCAGAGGATCACGAACCGACCGAAGAATCTGTTCAAGTTGAGATAATCCGAAGACAAAGGCAAGAAGAATAAAACCCCAAACGCCCAATCCAGCCGGTCGCGAAAACACGATTTCCCCATTGGGAATACGTTGCATAACCGATTCAGGCCTAGCAAAGAGGCCCATACTCAAGATGATGGCTCCTGCCGTTATTAATAAAAAGATGTTTTTGGGGGTTCTTTGCTTTGGGCTAGGAGAGAGATGTTGAAGAAACGTATAGTTCACATAACCGAGTGCGACGGGGAAGGCTAGTTCGCCAAATAGAATGAATTGCTTCCCAATGAGGAGATGTTCAGGGAACAAAATACTCATGCCATTAAGACCATGAATCCAAGCCACCACCATCATGATCAGGATCAAAGGGGGAAAGAGCGGACTTTTGGCCTTCTTGCCAAAGAGGATACCCCCGAGAAGCAGAGCACCCCCCGCACTCAGAAAACAGGGAATTACCCACATGCCCATACGAACCTTTGGGAATTGATTGATAACTTGGAAGTTTAAATCACCGAATGATCGGGCATGTATTCAAGGAGGGTCGGCCAGAGAACATGTAAAAAGGCCACCCCTTGGTCCCATGCTTCATGCACAGTACCATCTTTGACGGGAACAGAAATACGAACTAGTGAGCCATCCGACCGATTTTTCGTCATGGCATCCCATACAAGATAGCCTTTCGCCCAATATTCACTCGCAATGACTCGCCCCCGGTCGTGATACCAGTACAAGATGACTTGTTTCTCTAAGCCTTTTTGAATAAGAACCTTATTAATTGTGATATTCACATTTCCGGGCATAGGAATCGTGACATAATCGGCTTCCATAAACTGCCAGCCTGCCCCTGGCAAACAATTTTTTGGAGAATGATACGTGGTCCCAGTCCTTTGGCTCTGATAAAATCCGATATACAGCCAGACGGGAAGAGGTGATCTCCCGCTCGTCACCTGGCCTTCTTGCCCCTCACCTTCAGATAATTCAAATTCTTCTCCGCCTTGGGCCACGACTGGCACATACACCCGCATCAAATAATCGCTCAGCTTGAGAACATCCAAAACCCGCTCGTCCAATCCCAGTTCCCTCCCTCTCCATTCCTCAGCGAGATTCAGCGGGAACTGAGCGAACGCTTTTTTGCTGAGAAGCTGTTCATTCGTTGAGAACGATTGGATAAAACCAAAAGTCCCGATTAATAAAAGAACCGAAATGAGAAACGGCCATTTTTTCATGATCATATCACCATGCAATCAATGCAAGCGAACCCCAGATTGGGAAATTCTAACCCCACTTCCGATTTTTCTTAAAATGATCCCACAGACAAATAACAGCATAAATGCAACGACAAAGACGAGCCATCCTTCAAAGGTATGATAAAAACCTTCAGCCGCTTCGGCGCCAAAATAATGGGCCAAAATCCCCGTGCCACTAACTCGAAATGCGTTCGCAACAATCGCAATCGGCACAGAGAGGATCACGAGCATCCAGCGTTTCCACATGACATCCTGGGAAAAATATCCATACACCGTCCCCAAGGCTAACAATGATAAAAGCGAACGCAGACCACTACACGCCTCTGCCACTTCCAACGTTGTGGTCGCAAGCATAATGAGATTGCCTTCTCGAAGGACAGGAATGCCCAACGAAAACAAACAGAATGTGGCGGTTTGAGCCGCAAATAGTTGTAAGGGAAAAGCAATGGCATTCACGACAATGGCAGGCAAGGGAATCATGAAAATCAAAAACCCAATCGGAAAGCTTAAGAGCCATAAGTACTTCCAGCCTAATATCAACAGAACGAGTCCTGACAAAACGACAATTAGTGACGCCCGTTGTACATAGAGCTCTGCACCAATAAGCCCTACCACAAGAGAAAACAGGCCCAGAGATAGCAGCCCAATACCCCAGATACTGGGTGAAGGCGTCTCATCAGACAAGGCTTTCCAGCGCTCCCAAATAAAGTAGGCCGAAAGAAATGGCACTAAGAATCCATGAGAATAATCAGGGTTGTTATTCCAATCGCTGCCCAAGCCCCATAGGACTTCGTGGTACAGGAAAACGACAAGGCCAGCAATCAATAGGCTAACACCAACAGTCCATATTCCATTGAGCGGGCTTTCGGCTCGACCGACACTCGTCATAATATTAAGAAATTACCCAAAATCTGGGAAAATAGGAAGGTCTTAGTTTTTAACCATTTCCATTCATATCTTATGGAATATGGCCAATACCCATGTATTTCGGAAGTTTCTATTGAAATCTGAAGAAATATACCCTTTTCCCCTTGAAGAGGCAGTTCTTAGGGAAGTGAATAATTTTCAGAAAAAAACACGATTGGTGAGAGCTTTTAACTCTACCCCTGTTTTGAGCCAGGAAGCAAAAGGGAACAAGCACACACGACTAATTTTTGTTTCTCTATGGAATCAGGGATTGGAAGGACATCCCTGAAAAGGAATTCTTCTCACACTTACTGAAAGTTCCTACAGTAAGGATTGTGAATTGGCAAAACAGTGAGACGATTCATGCTAGTCAGGATCATTCAAACGTGCTGCGGAAACCTCAGGAGATTTATCAGAAGGATGAAGACCGTATTTTTTCAATAATTTGTAAAAATCTGCTCGATACCGGCCGGCAATTTGGGACGCCCGTGAGATATTTCCTTGTGTCGCTCCCAAGAGATCTTTGAGATAGCCACGCTCAAAGGCTTCCTTTGCTTCTGTTAATGGCTGTAAGCTCCCTGGTTGCGTGGTTTCTTGAGGAGAAAGAGCAAGAAATTCTGCTGTTATCGTCTCTTGGGGAGACATGACTACCGCTCGTTCAATTAAATTTTCCAGTTCTCGAACATTTCCAGGCCACGCATAGGTAAGCAGGCTTTGCATGGCCTCTGGAGAAAACCCTTTGACCACCTTGTGATGATGTTCCGCATGACGTTTTAGAAAAAATTGTGCCAGGGAGGGAATGTCCTCACGTCGTTCCCGCAAGGGGGGGAGATGAAGAGGAACCACATGAATGCGATAATAAAGATCTTCTCGAAAGCGACCTTCTCGAACCGCTTGTTCCAGATCTTTATTTGTTGCGGCCAGAATACGGACATCAACTTTAATGGTAACCTGCCCTCCTACCGGCAATATTTCCCGGTTTTGAATGGTACGAAGGAGTTTGCCTTGGAGAGAGAGGGGCATTTCTCCAATTTCATCCAAAAAGAGGGTACCTTTATCCGCGTTTTGAATTAAGCCGCGTTTATTTTGATGAGCCCCAGTAAAGGAGCCCTTCATATGACCAAATAATTCGCTTTCGAAGAGGGTTTCTGGGATGGCTGCACAATTCACGGCCATAAACGGCTTTGACGCTCTTGGACTATTGCAATGAATGACACGGGCAATGACCTCTTTCCCCGTTCCTGTTTCTCCAGAAATACAAATCGTCGTATCGGTTTTGGCGACACGAGCAACTTGTTGGAGCACTGCATGCATCTGCGGACTGCGGGCGACCACATTGTCTAATCCATATAACTCATTTACAAGCAATTGAAGACGATGAATTTCCGCACTCATCCGCTTGGTAGTCAACGCTTTATCAATACTCTCTCGTAATTCTTTATCATCGAAAGGTTTGGTTAAATAGCCATACGCCCCTTTTTTCATCGCTTGCACCGCATTTGGGATACACCCATGTGCCGTCAAGATCAGCACAGGCAGATTGGTCTGATGTTGATGCAACTCTTCCATGAGATCTAGGCCGTCAACATCCGGCAACCGAAGATCCAGAATGGCAAAGTCATAGGGATCTTCCTGTGCACAGTTCAACGCGTCTTCACCTGTTCCACAACCTGTCACCATAAATCCCATGGAATGTAGTCGCATTTTGAGCAAGGTCAATAAGCCAGGATCGTCATCAACAACAAGAATTCGCTCGTCAGACATGATTACTCCTTTAGGGTTTGCTTTCTTTAGGAAGGATGTCTTTATTCTCTAGCGGCTGTACAACCTCCGGGCTTGGGCTCATTTTTTCGGACGGGCGAGTCGGAGGTACTTTTTCTCGAATTTCCTGGTCAATCCGCCGCAACGCTTCTAATTGCTTGGTTAGTTCGGCTACTTTTTTCTCACTGGCCTTGAGTGCTTGTTGAACATCTTGTTGAATCGCTAGTTCTTTTTTTGTCTGTTCAAGTTGTTTAGTCAAAGTGGCCACCGCCTGATTCAGTTTTTTCACCGCTCCATCCTGGGCAGCTAACTCATTCTTTAGACTGTCCACCAAGGAATTTTCTAACTTTCCACTCAATTCATGGATCGACAATTCTTTTTCAACCACTTCACGAGCTAATCTTTTGATGAGTTCATGCGAGGTCAAGCCAGCATTGTTCGGGGTATTCAATACATCTAAAAACCATAACCAAAAGCGACTTTCCCCAGCTAATTGACTATTGGGCCGTGAAACAACAACTTTACGAAAATGCAGAGCCGCCAATTCACGATTTTCATATAATGCCGCTAGCGCACGAAGAAAGTGAGCACTACGACACGTATCGTCATCTTTGCAAAGACCCAATTGTTTCTCCTGATCTTCGGCAATGGCCTGGAAATAGGGAACATCTTCCGGTTCCGGATCCAATACGAGTGCCAAGTTGCTAGGAGAAACCGAGTAAATTTCAACAGGGCGGTCAGCATTCCAATTGGGCCATGTGCATGAGGTGGAATAGAGTACCAAGAATATGACAGCAATAGTTTGAAATTTTCGAAACTTTCCATATTGAACTGTTGCCATAGGGTTAAAATCTATGGACGATTTTAGCAGGTTTTCGTGGCGAGAGGATAAAATGTAGTGCCGTTCCTTTTCCAAACGTACTTTCTGCCCAAATCGTTCCACCATGGTCTTCGATAACTCGCTTAGCCAAAGCTAACCCAATACCACTTCCTACAAACATCCGCCCTTCTGGTGTTTTTCCTTGATAGAACCGTTCAAAGACATGTGGCAAATCTTCTTGAAGGATACCTGGCCCTGTATCTTCGACGATAAAGTGAATACCCTTATTGTCGGAATCGGGTTTGGATCGTATAGAAATCGTGGCCCCTTGAGGACTAAATTTGATTGCATTCGACAGAAAGTTTTCGAAAACTTGCTCCATGCGCGGGCCGTCGACTTCTTGAATTTTGACCTTTTCAGAAACTAAATCAATGTCCATGTGAATATTTTTTCGATCGGCTAAAAATTTGACTTTCTCAGTGGATCGAAGCGCTAAACGATTCAAGTCAGTCAGATTGAAGTTATAGGCCACCATCTCCGCTTCCATCCGCGAAAGATCTAAAAGATTGCCAATCAAGTGATTCAACCGTTTGCTGCTGTCAGAAATAATGAAAAGCGCCTCACGTTGATCTTTGGTCAATTCCCCCGGAATGCCATCAAGTAGCAATTGCGAGCCTTCTCGGATAGACGTCAGCGGTGTGCGCAATTCATGTGAAATATTGGCCAAGAATTCAGACTTCATTTCATCTAATTTCTGAAGTTTTTCTCCCATCAAATTAACCTGATCCACAAGGTCTCGTAACTCCTGAGGCACCGCCAAAGAAATGGTTCCTCCAAATTGACCCTTTCCAATTCGACGGATCTGAGCTTTCACCCTGCGTAACGGACCAAGAATACTATAGCTGGCTATGCCGGCCAAGCCAAGGCCCAAGACTAGGGCCATCAGCAGCAATTGTTGGGTAATTTCTTGAGCCTGAACCGAACGGAGATGGGAATCGCGAAGGATCGCCCCAACACTGGCTTCTTGCGAAGAAATATAGGCATTAATGGCCTGGGTCATCGCGTCGATGAGCGAATCTCGTTTGCTCTCATAATTAGCAATCGCCAATGGAGCTCGATCTGCCCGTTCTACCCCGACACTCAAAAATAAAGTATGAAATTCTTCATGATGAACCTTAACCTTCTGGAGAGCCTCCCGCGTTGTTCCAACCTGTTC
>JBFJON010000039.1:0-8356 GCA_041617575.1 Nitrospirales bacterium
GGCAGAGCAGTGGCCTTTTAAGCCATTGGTTGCAGGTTCGAGTCCTGCCGCGCTCACATAAAAATACCCGGCGAAGCCGGGTATTTTTATGTGCAGTGAATAAGGCTCGAAGGGAAAGTTTGGCGCAGCCAAACATTAAGCCGAAGCGCAGCTTCGGCCCGAGTCAAGGGGCACCGCAGGTGCCCTGCCTGCCGCGCTCACTCAATTCCTACTTTAATCCTGTTTTACGGGGCTAAAGTTGGGTCTTTCTCACACCAAGACCTGCTGAAAGGCAGGTTTTTGTGTTTAACGTCCCACCTTTGTAAAAATAGCGAATTTCCAGATAAAGATTATTCCAAGAGCTTCGTTTAATTATCGACTGGCCTTGTCAACATGAGTCAACACCAATCAACGAAATATATGCTCAGGAGGCTTAAGATGGTGATAAACCGGAAACAGGAGTATGATGATTCCATTAGACCGTGGGATTGAATTCTATCTATCGACCCTGGAAACTGAAGGGAAGAGCCCGTCATACATCGAGTGGCTCGATCGACGGCTCGGATACTTCCGCGTTTTTATGGAGAAAGCTCACGGACGGATGATCCCAGTTCAGGAGCTGCGGGTCGAGGATGGCAGGGATTTTCTCCGTTCTCTGATGAAGCGGATGAAAAAGTACTAAGTCCATCCCATGCATGTTCCCCAACCAGGTGGCTTGAAGGTCCAGTATATCCATGGCTGCGGCCGGGCAGTGCGGTCCTTTTCAACCTGGGCCCACCGCGAGGGCTACCTGGAGGAAAATATCATGCGGAAGCTAAAGCTAACCAAATTTCCTCAGACCCAACCGAAGCCGTTAGGTGAGGAAGAACTCCAGATGCACTATTCAGCGGCAGAGAAACGCGAGATTATCCACATGGTCGAACACTCGGATCTGTCCGTGTGGAAAACGCTGGAAGAACTGGGCGTGCGGCGCAGCAGCTTCTACCGCTGGTACAGGCGATACCAGTTGGATGGTCCGCAAGGACTGGAGACGAAGAAGCCGACCACCACGATGAACGTCTAGCATGTGCAGGATAAGCTCGAGGTGGCTTTGGAAAAAGCGGAGATTGAGCAGGTGAAAGCCCGGCACCAGCCCAGGTTGCTGTCTGAAAACGGCCCCGCTTACCTTTCAGGAGAATTCAGGACCTTCCTTGCGGATTGGGAAATGCAGCGTATCCGCTCAGCGCCCTATCATCCCATGACCCAGGGCGAAATTGAGTGTTGGCACCGCTCGATGAAGAATGTAGTGAAGTTGAGAAACTACCACTTTTCCGGGGAGCTTGAGCATGCGATTGAAGCTTTTGTGGAATACTACAACCATGAGCGCTACCATGAGTCGCTCGAAAATCTAACCCCGGCCGATGATTCTGCCGGAGCAGAGGAGGAGGTGCTTGGCCGTGGAGAGCAAATCAAGCTGGAAACCCTCAAAAAACGCAGGCACGAAAACTGGGGTTGGGTGCATGTATAATCTTTGAAATGTTTCGGAAAGTGCTCCTAAGCAAACCCGAGGATGTGTCCCATTTACTTTGACGACGTACAGGTTCCCTTTTTCAGAGTATGAAGATCCAGATGGTAGAGGGAGAATAAGTGTTGCTGGGAGTTATAAATACGAAGCAGACACACAGATCAACAGACTCAAGGCCTATCATTCTGTTCCAGGCAAGGTTGTAGAGATTGAAGGTGAGTTGAATATGCGGATGTTCTTTTCCCAAGAACTGGATGCTTTGTTGAAATACAATGGATTTGAGATTGAAAATAAATATGGTAGCAGTGACGAAACGCAATTTGATCGTGGTTCAGGGACACAACTTGTCGTATGTCAAATGATGGAATAAGAACCAGGTGTGCTAACCCTCGTTGCAGGCCACCCGGCTGCGCCTCAGGGACTCAGTGCACAAAACCAAGAGATGTTATCAGGTTCTCTTAGTTCAAGTATGATTTTGTTCCGGTGGGTGTGACGGAAAATAGTTGAGAAAATCAAAAGATTATTCTGAACATCCTGACAAGATTAAAGAGAAAGCAAATCTTTCTTTATCACTCAAAGGAATTTATGTCCATCCAAACAGAAATTATGCGGGTTCTTAAAGAAACCAGCCGCACATTTGCTATTCCGGTAGCTTTTTTACCTCATAAGTTAAAGGATACGATTTCGATTGCTTATTTATGTATGAGAGCCTTAGATGAAATTGAGGATCATGTCTCGCTGGAAAACAAAGTAAAAGCGTCGATATTGCGTAAAACCAGTCAGAATCTGCAGGCGTACTCCTATTCGAATTCTGTTATCGGCAAGGGCGATCTAAACAGTGTCTTTGCGCCATATAAATCCTTACTACCTGAAGTCACCCTCAGGTTAGAAGAATGGCTTGCAAATACACCGAATGTTATTGCACCTCGCCTGGTAGATGCAACATCTTGTATTGCTGACCGAATGGCGTTTTGGGCAGAAATAAATTGGTTAATTGAAAGCGAATCGGATTTAAATAGTTATACATTCAGTGTCGCGGGAGCAGTAGGACTATTAATTTGCGATATTTGGGCGTGGTTTGATGGAAGTCAACTTGATCGCTTTAATGCGGTAAATTTCGGCCGAGGGTTACAGGCAGTAAACATGCTGCGCAACAGGGATGAAGATTTGCAGAGAAAGGTTGATTTTTTCCCCGTTGGCTGGTCAAAGGGGGAAATGGCCACTTATGCCCGAAAACACTTGGAATCAGTTAAAGCAGAGGTAAAATCGATACCGGAAAACGCCTATCACCAATTTGTTAGAATCCCACTGCACCTGGCAGAAGCTACATTAGCTGCTATTGAAGCGGGTCGATCTAAGTTATCTCGGGAAGAGGTATTGTCCATTAGTGGAATGTAATAAATGCCTGAAAGGATTAATAATTGCTCCAATGTTAGCCTAAAGATTTATAATATTTTCCTGTTGGAAGAGAATCGTTGTGAATAAAGACGAAATTTTTCCGGTTACACGTTGGGTCGCAGCCTTAGTCGTGTTAGCGCTGGTGACCGCATTTATTGTATTGTTTTTTATGCCGGATCGAACCGGCGAACTCTTCGCCTGGCCAATCAAACCCCGTCTGTCATCCATGTTTCTGGGTGCAGCCTACCTCGGCGGCGCCTGGATCCTCTTCCAGACCGCTGTTGGCAAATACTGGCATCGTGTCCATGCTGTGTTTCCGGCCATTGTTATCTTCACCAGTTTCATGCTGGTCGCCACGATTCTGCACTGGGATCGTTTTACCCATGGTAACCTCGCTTTTATACTTTGGGTATTCCTCTATGTGGTTTCTCCATTCCTGATCCTTGCACTCTGGATATACAACCGGCGAACCGAAACGAATGAACCTGAACCGTATGACGCCGTGGTGTCCGCCAGGACACGACTAATCGTCCGCATCATTGGAACCGGAGTTCTGATTTCTATCACTGCGGGCTTTCTATACCCGACCCCGGTAATCAACCTCTGGCCATGGGCCCTTACTCCGCTTACCGCCCGAGTCATCTGCGCATGGCTTTCTGTGATTGGTGTAAGTGCCTGGGTATTGTCTTCCGAGACACGCTGGACAGCATGGCGATCCATAATTGAAGGCGTATCTCTTGCAGTTCTTTTGATTTTTGTTGCCTGCCTTATTCATGAAGAAGAATTGTTGCACGGCCTCTTCAATTGGTTTACGGGGGTATTACTAATTTTCTTGATCGGACTCCCCTCTTTCTATTTGAAGATGGAGAGTCAACGAAAAAGAGCCTGACTGAAACCATGCGTCGAAATCTAATTAAATGAATTCTCCGCAATTTGATGTGGCGGTAATTGGGGCGGGACCAGCCGGTTCCGCCGCTGCCTATTTCCTTGCCAGCGGGGGTTTGCGGGTGGTAATACTCGATAAATCCGATTTTCCGCGCGATAAAACTTGTGGCGATGGCTTGACTCTGCGTGCCTTGTCTGTGCTGCGCGCAATGGAAGTTCTGGAGCAGGTGGAAAAGCAGGCTTTTCCTTGTTTTGGTGTTACGATCCGTAATTCAGATCAGCATCTATTTCGACTCAATTTTTCCCACCCAGATAAATCTCCACAATATCTTTTGATATTGCCCCGTCTAACACTTGATGAAATTCTTCTTCAACATGCCGTCAAGGCTGGTGCAGAATTCTTTCCTCATGCCAAAGTAGTGAACATTCTCGATGAGAAAGGCAGCGATCTAGTCCTTGATATAGAGAATAAGCCACCGCTCAATAGCAAATTTGCGGTCCTTGCCACTGGGGCCAATATTGCTTTATTGCATAAAACGGGGTTGCTGAAAAAGATGCCTCCCATCAACCTAGCGGCCCGCGCCTATTTTGATAATGTGGAAGACTTGGACGACACAATCACCTTGTTTTTCGATGGTGTCCAGCGCCCCGGATATGGTTGGGTCTTTCCTACATCTCCAAACAGCGCAAATATTGGTTGCGGGGCCTTTTTCGATAGTCATAAGCCTCAAACGACACATTTGAAGAACCTGGTGGAAAGTAATCCATATATCAGACGCATCCTTAGAAATGCGCATCAAGTAGGATCAATCAAAGGCTACATACTGCGCACTGACTTTTCGACGTCACTCAGCGGCCAAGGAAGGATTATTGTCACTGGCGAGGCGGTTGGACTGGTCAATCCGATCACAGGTGAGGGGATTGACTATGCCCTCGAGTCGGCACAATTAACGGCCAGGGCAATTCTTAGCGAATTAAATAATGGTCTTGACCCAACAAGAATTCAAAAGAATTACCGCATCGCTCTTCGAAAGAAATTCCAGAATCTTTTTTTCTTCAGTCGCCTGGTACAACGTATATATCTTCGCGATGGAATACTCGACAGGGCGCTCATTCGAGTTGAGCAAAAGCCCCACTTGCAAAAACTCGTTATCAATGCCTGTTTTGGTACGGCAAATCCAATGTCGGCGTTTACGCCGCGCACGATCTGGGATCTATTGGTACCTTGAGCTACCGGTTATGCAGTGTTTTGTGGTTTACCAAGAACGGCCAGATGCAAGGTTAAATCGCTCACGACTCGACAATTTTACTGTCCCCAATTCGGTATATCCGGATGAAAGCAAATTGCACTTTTTCCCCCGTAGAGGGTTGCTCAGCATAACAACGAGTTGAATGATATTGACCTTTTAATGATTGGTCATTACGGATGTAGGCTCAAATGCTTTTCCAGGCGAATTTAACTGGTGCCGCGCGCCTGTATCCTGTTCAGCTCTCTCCATTCCAATCCTGCAAAAACGACGAAATAGATAAAGCCGAGTGCTAAGATCAGACCAAAATTCTCGGCAACCAGGTACAGCGATTCCGTGGGAACGGATACTAAACCCATGAGTGATACGTTCAACCCCAAGAAGAGGACCAACACGGAACTCGTTATCAGGATCGCGGCAAATTGCACCGTCGTTCGTCCATACAATTTATAGACAATTGCAGAAATCGCTAATGTAGTGAGAATTGTGACGGGCAACGCCCTCAGATATAGATGACCGGGTGGACCAGCCAGTACTTCCGCGAGCGTGATGACCGGTTCATACACCAGCTCAGACACAACTGCGATGAGTGCGAGCAGTCCCACAAAAAGCGCGTTGTAGCGAAACCAGCTGCCCAGCGACGGTTGTTCAAATAAAAGCCCGAATGTCCACCCCAGGCAGAACCCGCACACTCCCCCTGCAGCCAATAGCATCGGCAGCGAAAACCATATCTGGCTGATGAACAGGGCATGAACCAGAGCAAAAGCTACAGAAGACCCCGCGCCCGCCACCGCCCCTGTCCGCATAAAGCTCGTATTCACATAGTTTCTGCTACCAGATGTCAATCTGTCTTGAGCCATAAAGAGAGCATCTCCGGCTGCATGGTCGTGTCGGCGACAACCAGGATCTCCTGGGCCAGGGAGTCTACATCAACCTCGTCGCGAACGGTAACGGAAAAATCTTGCAAGATCTTATCGCTGTTGTATTCTCTTCGATAGAAGCGGCGGTTAATGAATCCCTGAATGCGGTCTCGCAGCGGGTTGAACAGCGCTGCAATCACCAGGGTAGAAATCACAATCACTGCAGGAGACTCTTGTCGGGTGGTGGCCGAAAGCAAGGTTTGGAGAAGTGCCACCGTACCAAAGTAAAGCAGGATTAATACGGCAGTCAGGATACCGTAGACCAGCGTGCGGCGGATGATGATGTCGATGTCATAGAGACGGTAGCGCAGGATGGCCAGGGCAATTGCGATCGGTACCAGGAGGACCACCAGGAAAACAAAAGGCAGGAATCTTGTGAGTTGAGGGTCTAAAGTAGGGAGGAAGACCAGGACAAGAATGAAGACAACGACCCATAAGGTGACGGCAAAGATGACCCATTTTATCTGCTGCTTTACTATGGTGTCCCCCTGCCGGAACTGTGTAATTTGCGACCATAAAGCCGTAAACCCTAGAACCAGAAAGATCAGCCCCCCAAGAATGAATAAGGGGTTCAGTAAGGGAAGTTCCCGGACATGGCGAATTAAAGTTGAGCCGCTAAAACTGGTTCCTTTTTCTAAGAGATCGCCTCCGGACACGGGCTCGGATGCCAGAAAACGATACATATCAATAGATAGGAACAAGATAATTCCAAGGGTAAGCGTAAGTTGAAAACCGAACACCCAGAGGGCAGGCTTCCAACGCGGGGATGGTAAGTGCCCGGTTGGGAAAATTACGATAATCAACGCCAGGAGAGTGTAGGTCAGGCCAGCTACCCAATTAGAAAGATTGACTCCCAACAGCAGCCAGAAGGATGGCTCGGCGCCCTGGGCCAACAGTATCAAGGCGATATCATCGACGAATGCAATCTGGCGTAATAGGCCTACCAGAAGGAAGAGCCACCCGATCCGGTGGTCTGGCCGCCGGTTTGTGAGCAGAACCCCCAAAAACGTAAATGACGCAACAATAAATATAGGCTCCGGATTTAAAGGCCCGACGATAGGTATATACTCTCGGTTGATCAGGAGGAAAGTGGTGTGGGCTAAGAGCACACCGATTGTATAAACGCCAAATACAAGACCAAATCGTTTCCTCCAGCGGTATACATCCTTATTTTGGGTCGACATAGCGGTTAGCAGAGTTCAGAATAAATCTGGGCCCGTCAATCGAACAATACCAAATGTATTGTTAAGAACACCGAAAGACAGCCATTCTGGCACTGTCCCAGCATACAGGTTGAGCGTCTTTTAGGCGTTACGGGGAACCGGCAACCATAAGCTTTACGGGAAATCAGCAAATCCGATCTAGACTATTCATTCACTCAAAACTGAAGCAGTAAAATCACCACACAAACGATTATCAACGGCTTCCAATCGATTCCCTGCTAATAAAATCCATTGGACGTCCAAGTGTTGTGTCGCTTGGGCATTTGCCCAAGCGCCTTAAAGAAATGCAACTTTCATGTAGCATTTCTTTCGACTCTGAGCTGGTTCTCTTCTCAACCTCAAGCCGTAAAAAGTTTTTCGAAGAAAAACTTTAAGGGGCTCGAAAGAGCCCCACAAAACATTTAAGATGCCCCTGCGGGGTTTCAATCCCTCGCAGGGACATCAATGCCTTCCGGGTTCATCCTGTATTAGCGCCCGTACCTCGGGCAGTGCAAGAAAGGTATCGCGAAGCTCGTCCCGACCGGCATGGTCGGCAATAAAGGCAATGGTCGTGCGCGCCTCTTGGATGAGCGCCTGGACGGCGGCAAGGTTGCCCCTTGAAACTTCCAGTTCGGCAAGACGAGCGCAGATTTGCCAAAGAACGAGGCGCGCCTGCTGCCTTGCGGCCAGCGCGTGTGCCTCCTGCAGGGTTTTATAAGCCTCGTCAAGGTCGCCTGCCCGTTCAAGAATCTCTGCTTTCAGGAGCAATTTCTGGGGGAGCCACCTCAGCGCACCCTTTTCCCGTACCTTGCGGATGAATGAGTCCAGGAGTTCGAGCGCCTGTCCTTCCTCACCGGCGGCCAGCGCCAGCTCCGCCTTTATTTGAATGATATTTGGGAAGACATCCAGTAAGTAGTTCTCGCTTTCGAGTGCCTCGATTTTTGCCAGCACCTGAGCCCCATCTTGATGCTCCCCGGCTGCGATCAGCACCAGCGCGGCGTATGATAAAAAAAACTGGGGAAAAATCGGGAACGTACCGAAGAGTTCATACAGCCGGTCCAGGTTTTTCCGGACCCATTTTTTTCCACCCAGCCAATAGTGAGGCACGACCTGGTAAAGCTCATAAAGCTCCAGGGGGTATCTCCCCTCCCGATCTGCGATGAGTCTGGCGGCATCCATTGTTGAGAAAAACCCGGCAAAGTCGCCCAGCACCGGGAGAGA
>JBFJON010000040.1:0-8322 GCA_041617575.1 Nitrospirales bacterium
GAGAAATGACCCGAGAAGGCTTTTCCATCCCGTTGTTAATCGGAGGAGCCACGACGAGTAAGGCGCATACGGCCGTGAAAATCGCGCCGGGCTACACCAGCCCGGTCGTGCATGTGTTAGATGCGTCCTTAGCAGTGAACGTAGTACGCAAATTGATGAGTCAAAACGACAAGACGGCCTTTGTTCAAGACGTTCAGGCGAAACAACAGAAAACACGGGAAGCCTATGAAACGAAAAAAACCGCCAAGCCGCTGTTGCCTTTGGAGGACGCCAGAAAACGTCGCGTGGACATTGATTGGGAAGCCACCGAGATCCCCAAGCCAAATTTCCTTGGAATCAAAGTCATGGGAGAGGTATCGCTCGAGACGCTAGTGCCAGTAATTGACTGGTCTCCGTTTTTTCACGCCTGGGAATTGCGGGGGAAATATCCGAAAATCTTTGAAGATCCGGTGGTCGGACCCAAAGCCAAAGAACTCTTCGACGATGCCCAAAAGCTCTTGAACGAAATCATTGACCGAAAACTTCTCACGGCCAAAGGCATTTATGGATTGTTTCCGGCCAACAGCCAGGGAGATGACATCACCATCTATGCCAATGAGACGCGTTCGGAAGCCATTTCGGTCTTTCATACGTTGCGGCAGCAAATAGAAAAGCCTCAGGGGGATTTTCACTATGCGTTGGCCGATTTTGTGGCACCGCAGTCCAGCGGAAAGGCGGACTATATTGGGGCCTTTGCAGTCACGACAGGCATCGGAATTGAAGCGCTCTGCCAACGGTTTGAACAAGATCATGATGATTATAATTCCATCATGACGAAAGCCCTGGCCGATCGATTAGCTGAGGCCTTTGCCGAATGGCTACATCGCGAAGTCCGGCGGGAATGGGGCTTCGGTCAAGATGAGCAACTGACCAACCAGGAACTCATTCAAGAAAAATACCGAGGCATTCGCCCCGCGCCGGGTTATCCGGCCTGTCCGGACCATACCGAGAAGCACCATCTATTTGAATTGCTGCAGGTGGAAAAAAACATAGGCATTCAACTCACCGAGTCGTACGCTATGTATCCGGCCGCGTCAGTCAGTGGCTTCTATTTTGCACATCCACAAGCCAAATACTTTTCCGTTGGGAAATTGAAGCAAGATCAAATCCAAGACTATGCCAAGCGGAAAGACATGGAAGTCTCGGTGGTAGAACGCTGGCTCTCACCCAACCTCGGGTATGATCCAGATAAAGTCTGATAAGGTTTGGTCCTGGGTTTGGAATGAAAAAGTTGTGGGGGCATGCAGAGATCAGGTAATTTCAATGGTTATGCACAAAGGCAAAAGGCATAAAGAAGTGATCACAGTAAATGTCCTGACTTCTTTTGCCAAACAATGGTATGGTCGAATTCGGTACTGCAGCTCAACTACACGCAAGTGGGGAATAACTCAAAGGGGAAACGTAGGGGGCATTCCGGATTTTCTAATTCGAGTCTGACCCCTTATTGGGTGTCTGATTAGGCTAGTCAGGATCGGAGTAACGAGTGCCGCCTGCGCCTGACCAGCTGGTTTTGCCGATTTCTTGCGATTCCCAGAGGGCTTGGGTTTCTTGGTCGGCGAGATCTGATTCTTTTAAATTTTCTTCCCCTTCGGCCAATTTTTCTTTCTGTTTTTCACCAACAACTTGGCTTGGTTCTGGGCCCCGGCCTCGTGGGGTATCTTTTGGTAGGGCATTTATAGGCATGAGGTCCAACCATAGCAGGGTTCGTCGTTAGGTTTCCACTAAAATGGGTTGAAGGTCGGCAGACTGTTCAACTGGAGCCGCTTCTCCCTGGTGACACACCGTCTTGAGGGCGGACACAATCCAGCCATACCGTTCTTCAGCCCATTCATTGAATACCTTAGACGTTTCAAAGACTAAGTCCCAGGCCGGGACGGAATCAAGCAATAATAACTGATGTGGCTGGTTGTGCCCTGGGTAATGCACCACTAAGACGGCCGATTTTCCCATGAGGCTGATGTCGGTGAACATGTGAATCATGGCCTGGGGAGGTAACTCCACTGTTCGCGAAGCCGCTTCAACAATAGGACCATAGACGCGATGCAAAAATTGTTGAATGGTTTCATATGGGGATTTTGAATGATGTAAATTCGGGTTTGGCGCTTCTCCCACCAGATTATTCGTGAGGTATTCCAGGGCTTCCCATGCAGGCATGGCACCGGAATTGACCAATGAGTCCATCAGATACGATATCCAATTTCGCGATTCAGACCGAGTCAAGACATTCATGGTTCATTCCTCACATGCCTGCCTTAGGTACTAAGAAGGAAGGCCAATAGTTGTTGATGAAGGAGTCTGCTTTATGGGCGGGACTATTTACTTTTGATTACATATTCTAATGGATGGAGCAATTTTGGTCAATTTTTAAAGATGACCCACCACCGGTTGATTTCGGATTCACCCTTGACCATCCATTTTTCAAGGACTTAGAATGAAAAATCAGTTTGTCAAAAAATATTGATAAATCAAAGGGTTACTTTTCAGTTGATCCTTTGATTGTGCGTTGGCTTTCTCGGATATTTCTTAGTGATATTTAATTCATATTTTTACCTAGGAATCATAGATGAGAATCAATTATGACAAAGGTGGATTGATTAGTCCTATTCGGGCCAAAGCCCAACCACTGCCGAATTCTGCAAATCCTGGGAAACACGCCAAAGTCATGCTGGTTTTCCCTCCAGACTGGTATCCGTCTGAACCCTATCTCAGCCTCCCCACGTTAACGGCCTTTCTTCGTGAGGCTGGGCACGATGTGGTGCAAAAAGACGTCAATCTAGAAATGTATGATTGGTTTTTTAGTGGGGATTTTCTGCGTCGAGTGCTCAAAAAGGTTCCTCAGCAGCTGGATAGATTAAAAAAAATAGCCAGAGATCGGGATTTGACCGATGCCGAAGTGGAGGTGCAGCTCGCCCTCTGTGACTGTTCCCGGAGTCGAATCGGAGAGTTGATTGAAAAGGCCGAGGAAGCCAAACGTATTGTGCGTACTCCAGAATTTTATGACGGTGAAAAGCTGGAATGGGCGATTGCGGTGTTTCGGGAAGTGACGGCCACGATTTCTCTGGTGTATTTCCCGGCTAGGATCTGTATGCCACCGATGGAAACGGATTTATCCTATAAGCTCTTCATGTCGTCTGAAGTGTTGGATGCGGTGTATGACACCCAAGTGAATGTGTACCGGGATGTGTTTGAGCATATCTTAAAGCCGGCCATTATTGCAGAACAGCCAGATGTCATTGGCATTTCGATTGTTCTTCGCCAACAATTATTTTCTTCTATGACCTTCTGCGCGCTGATCCAAGAACAGTTTCCGGGCATTCATGTCACGATTGGGGGAAATACTGTAACCCGTTTCCGGGATGTCCTGCCTGACACCCCGAAACTTTTTGCGTTGTTTGATAGTGCCATTGTCTATGAAGGTGAAACTGCGCTGTTGCGATTAGTCGAAGGTATTGCAAATGGGATGGAGCTCACGCATGTGCCCAATCTGATATTTAAAGATGCAACGGGTATTCATGTGAATAGCCAAACCTTTGCCGAAAATATGGGGGCCTTGCCTCCCCCGGACTTTGATGGGTTGCCGATGGAAAAATATTTTGTTCCGGAACCGATCTTACCGTATCTGGCGACGCGGGGCTGTTATTGGGGACGATGTGAATTTTGCGATCACGGCGAAGGCTATACCTCGGGGTACCGTACGAAAAAAGATTGGCAAATTATCGACGAACTCACTTTTTTGAAAGAGAAATACCAGACACGACATTTTCATTTTACCGATGAGTCGTATCCGCCGGCACTCTTCCGGAAGGTGACCAGGAAGCTGGTGGAATCCAAATTGGATATTGCCTGGACTACGCATATTCGATTCGAAAAAAGTCTTCTGGATGATGAGGTATGGCAGGACGCGCAAGATGCGGGATGCAAGTATTTGCATATGGGCTATGAGTCGGGGAGTGAGCGGGTCTTACAATTAATGGATAAGGCAACGACGACAGAAATCATCCAACGCAGTCTGGAACTGTCTTCACGACATGGTGTGTGGAATCATGTGATGGGCTTTTTTGGTTTTCCGGGAGAAACCTACGAAGATGCGAAGTTTTCCACCCAATTTTTGGAAGAAAATCGAGAGCATGTGCATTCGATTGGGTTTGGGACTTTTGACTTGAGTAAGCATACTCCCGTGGCGAAGAATCCCGAAAAGTTCGGTATCACTTTTTATAAGAATCCCGAATGGGATTTGGCCATGGACTATTACTTTACCGTGAAAGAAGGCCTGAGTATTGAGGACGCCGAAAGGGTCTTCGAGGAATTTGAGCAAAACCATTATGCAGGGTGGGATTTGAAAATCTTTGTTCGTGAATATGTTTTTCTTTATGTTTCATATTTTGGCTCTAATAAATTGCCGACTTTGCAATTTCAGTTGGGACCACAAGATCCCTCCTCTAGTCTCGCCTCGGTTTAATATTTAGGAAGGGATGACGATGACTGATACCCTCATTGACATTGACGGGGCTGCATCAATCTCCAAACCCCGGCGTACGTTTAAAACGATGCTCCTGTTCCCACCAGAATGGGTGCCCACCGCTCCATACCTCGCCCTCCCGAGTCTCACAGCCGTCCTGCGTGCGAATGGGCATCACGTTATTCAAAAAGACATTAATATTGAAATGTATGATCTGTTTTTTACCGACACTTTTCTCATTTGGGTGAAGATGCGAATGGATCAGCAACGTCGGGGTTTAGAAGACCGAGAGGTTCGTCAGCAATTATCCGATGTGGAACGTGAACGACTGATCTGTCTTCGCGCTCAAGATAGTGTTGATGTGATGGACCTGGCTGAGCAAGCCGAAGAGGCAAAAGCCATTGTGCGGGGAGAAGCGTTCTATCAGGCCGAAAAATTAGAATGGGCTCTCAATACGTTTCGGGATGTCATGCAATATATTTCGGCGGCCTATTTTCCTGCTTCCCTGGTGTTTTATCCCATGGAAAGTAATTTGGGGTATCGTTCAGGTGTGTCCACCGAAGTGTTGGCAAGCTTGGAAGATGAGAACGTCAATATCTACCGAGATGTGTGCCGACAACTCGTGCTTCCAGCCATTCATAAGGCACAACCGGAGGTCATTGGCATTTCCATCGGGACGCAAATGCAATTGTTGGCTGGAATGACCTTTTGCAAAATGATTAAAACGGAATTTCCAGACATTCACGTGACGGTTGGCGGGAATGTTATCACGCGGTTGCAAGAGGATCTTCCCAAACAGGATAAGTTTTTTACGAATGTTTTCGATACGGCCATTCTCTATGAAGGCGAACATGCTCTGCTATGGCTATTAGAAGCGTTGGCCGGGGAACGTGCCTGGGAACAGGTTCCCAACTTAATGTGGCATCAAGATGGGAAGGTCAAGGTTAATACTGAAATTTATACCGAGAAAACGACGGCGTTGCCGCTTCCGGATTTTGATGGGCTACCGCTCGATATGTATTTTGTACCAGAACGAATTTTGCCCTATCTCGCCACGAGAGGCTGTTATTGGGGACGGTGTACTTTTTGCGACCATGGACAAGGCTACTTCGATCAATATCGAGGGAAGCCGGCGCAGGACGTGGTTCGGGAAATCAAGGCATTACAAGAAAAATACGATGCCAAACATTTTCTGTTTTCGGATGAATCTTATCCACCAGCCTTGTTGAAAAAAGTGTCGCAACTTCTGATTCAAGAAGAGGTGAAGATTAAATGGACCACCTTGATTCGGTTTGAGGAAACGTTACAAGATCCGGAAATATGGAAGCAGGCCGTTCAAGCCGGTTGTTGCACGCTGTATTATGGGATGGAGTCGGCCAACGAACGCGTGCTGGAGCTGATGGATAAACATGCCAAGAAATCCGTGATAGAGAACAATCTACGAGAGGCGGCCAAAGCGGGGATTTGGAATCATGTGATGGCCTTCTACGGATTTCCTGGCGAAATGCGGGAGGAAGCCGAAGAAACTCGCCAATTTCTCCTGGATAACAAGCGGTATATTCATTCAGTTGAATTATTTTATTTTGTGGCCTATCGCCATACGCCCATGGTCAGGAATCCTGATAAATTCGGCATCACAATCCATAAGCAGGACGACTACGATATGCCCTTGGATTATTATTATACCCTGAACGAACCTGGGGGAATGACCTGCTTAGATGCCATGAAAATGGCTGAAGAGTTTTATCAAAAAGACTTTGAGCCATGGGCCGTTCGCGTCAATGCCCGAGAACATGTTTTTCTCTACATTTCCAAATTTGGCACAAATTACCTTCCCCAAATCTATGCCCTGGAAGCTGGGCAGGAAGAAAAACGAACTGATGGCGTTCAGGGGCTCATTACCTGGCCGGTGGCCCATGGACCTGCCGAAAATGATGCGACTGGAGAATCGGGTATGTCTCGCGTGGTGAGTCACGCGGCACCTTAATTCAACGCGTAAATATGTCAGGAATGAATCTCTGAGCTGTTCTTGAGAACATAAGGATGGTTGACAAGGTATATCTGGAGGAGAGGGTAGTTATTAGGTATCCTGTCGAGTATTCAGGTAGGTCAGGAGTAACTGATAGGCTGCTTGAATTTCTTTGGTTTTCGCCTCTCCTTTTTTATACATTTCCATATATTTTCCAGGGTTATTTGTGAGACCTGCATAACGGGATGGATACCATGTCCGACGAGCTTCTTCATATCGTTTGTTTAGTGTCTCTTGCGAAAATGGCGTGCTGAGGTTGAACAATTGCATGGCCTCTTCAAAAGGTGCTGACGGAGATGGTTCTGGAAGGACCATGAGGGTAGTGTTTCAAAATTTTCTTGTTGCAATCGGTTGAAGTTTTTCAAACGACTGGGCATTTTGTCAATCTGTCTCGGTAGGAATGTTCATTTGAAAGTATGTTTTTATAGGCAAGACCAATACAATGCCCCGTGAACTTCCCTTCTTAGAAGCTCCTCAGTTATTTGCTCAGCAGAACTACCGTGATGTCTTGAAACGGGAGATGGATGCTGGAAAGATCCCGCTCAGTCTAGGGAAAGCCTGCCCAGTCAAATGTGAATTTTGTTATGAATTGGATCATTCCTACCGGGAAACGCTGGATCCCCCAAAGACGACCCAGGAAGACTGGGAGTTTATGTTGAACTATATTAATTCCCGACCGACCGACCCTCTGCAGTTCTGGTGTTTGGGTGGCAACGAATTCATGGAATGGACGGATCTCTTTCTGCATCCCAATGCCATGGAATGGCTGGAAGATTTTTTGATACATACTGATAAGAATGTTCAATTCTTTACGGTTGGCTTTGTTCATGTCCCTAAGATTCATCGTTTGGTTGACCAATATCCGGGCCGCATTAATTTTGAGTTGTCCGTGATTACCCTTGGTGCGTATCGACAAAAATTGATGCCGCATGCTCCCTCAGTGAAACATTTGATGAAAGTGTTGGACGGGCCTGCAGTCTCCTCCGCTAACTTTTATGCATTTGATCAGGATACGATGTCTGAAGATGCTAAAACGATTTCAAAAATTAATACGAAGTGTGTATTGTGGATGGGCTGTTTGACACCCGTGGGCGGTATTAAGGAATCCACAAAGACTATCATGCGGCAAGGCCGACAATTCCTGCCTGTTGAAGCCGAAAAAATCTATGATGCGGGTCTTCCTAATTCGACAACAATTCATACAGAAGCCTACGTCACAGCCTTTTTAAATCGGCGGCGAATCATCAGCTTATTTGATTCCTTAGAATTGGAAAAACGTGATCCCGTCGTGATGGCGGGGAGTGTGTATCGCATTTTATCCATGTTTCGAAAGAACCGAGCAAAATATTTACGGATCCCTAATGCCACGTTGGGTGGAGATTCGGACTGCACGGCTCTGTTAACCTTAAATGATATTGCCAAACGGTTGACCGATGAAAAATATGTGTATCTTCCAAAATGTATTGTGGAATCTGGACGAGGCCCAGGTCGGGATATTGCGGGAGTGCATGTGGATGAGTTTGTCAAAATGACTGGAGTCAAAGTAAAAATGTTAAGAAAGATCGATACCAAATTTGCCAATAATCGGTTGTATCGAAATGGCTCCTTGCAGAATTATGTCGAAGATTATGTGCGAAACCCACTCGTGCGTTCTTATAAAACATTCCCGCTCACGTTATAAACTGAAATGATTTTCTCTGGTTCCTTGCTGATCCGATCGTCAATTATTTCGTATTGGAAGTTTCCGCTCCAAAGTCACGGGCGAGGTGCTTAGTAACATTTTCGGGTCGCTCAC
>JBFJON010000041.1:0-8204 GCA_041617575.1 Nitrospirales bacterium
CAGCCCAGGATGCTCCTGGCGGATGAACGCCAGGGGTGCCCGATATCCCAGGCTGGAGTGGTACCGTCTGGAATTGTAGAAAGCGACCCGTCGTTCAGCTACCTCCCACAACTCATCGATCGTTTTCGCATCCAAGAACTCGGAATGGCCTTCTTCCTTGAAACGGCTGAAGAAAGACTCGATGTGAGGATTATCTTTTGCGCCCGCCAGCGCAAAAGATAATTGCAGCTGTTCTTCGAGCAGCAGCCGTCCGGTCCAGGCGTAGCTGGTGTAGACGCTGTCCTGGTCTTGATGCAAGATGCTCTCGGTCAGGTCGATGTTCCATGCCGTCAATGTCTGCTTTGCTTGTTTCCAGGCATTCACGGCCACGTCTCGGTTCGCCCGTTCTCCCAATGCCCAGCCCAGACAGAGCCGGCTGGTGTGGTCCAGGATGGGCATGAAATGGGCCTTGGCTTTGCCATCGGCATAGAACAGTTCGGTGAAATCGGTATAGAAGACTTCAAACAGACCAATCGTCTCCAGATCGGCGATCAGATTAGCTCGCTCGCCGGCCTGGCGGATGATCCGCCGCAATCGACTGGGTTTTCGGCCGTTTTGTCTTCCGGATCAGGGCCAGGTCCCAGCTTTGATGCAGTCTGCGGACCACTTTCTCGTTGATCTCATGGCCCATTTCTTCGCGCAGTGCGGTCGTCGTCCGCCGGTAGCCGTATTCCGGCCAGCGCCGGGCAATGGTCTCCAGATCCTGACGCAAATGGGCATACTTCTCTTCGTAGCTCACTTGCTGATTGCGACGGTAGTACCAGGTTGATTTGGGTAAACCGATCACCTCCAGGCAGCGATTGAGGCCAAATTCATCCTTGGTTTCGGCCACCCGCTCGACCTTCTCTGTCGTGCTCATTTCGTCCGGCCTAGAAAGTTTTTTAAAAGTGCGATCTCCACTTCTTTCTTGCCCAGCAGTTGCTCGAGATCGGCGATCCGATCTTCATACTCCGCCACCACCCCTTCCTGGTCAAACACTTCCGGTCCTTTTTCCAGGAATTCTTTTTTCCACTTGTTGGCCGAGTTCGGGTGAACCCCGTAGGCCTTGGCGATTTGGCCAACCGTCTTTTCGCCCTGGAGCAGCTCCAGGACCACTTGAAATTTCACTTTCGCCGGATATCTCTTTGCCATCTTGGCCTCCATGAGCCGATCTTAGCGGCTCCGTTTTTGGAGGTCAATGCCACATGGCTTACTGGTTCAACTTTCGGGTCTCAGGACCTCCCGCATACAAATGCGTGAAGTTGGCTATGATAAATTAACCTGATTAAACGTCGTGTAATGAAGCAGCCTGTTGAAAAAGTAAGTTGTTTATATTCCCCGCGCGGGCTACTCCTTCTTTCTACCCATTTGGGGAGGCACTGGCTTCCTGGCGATAGGCTGATGACTCATCCCTACTAGCGCGACGTTCGTCGCCCGCTTTCTATGGCCACGATCCGAAACCGCAATGCTCAAGCAGCTACCTTATTCAGAAACCTCGATCTGGGCCTTGTCTACCCCGGCGTGCTTGACTACGCCAAAGCGAGCAATCGGGGTAGTCTAGTAGTTTCGCTGTTGTTTACGACGTTCACGAACTTGCCGTTCAACAGCATCTAAGGCGCCATCCAGTGTGGATTGAACTTGCTCACCTTCTTCGCTAGCTGCGATATGATCTGATCCCATATAGACGACAATCGTCACTTCGTATATATGCGATGTCTGATATCCTTTGGCAGGCTGTTTCAAGTTAACCATCCCGCCTGAAATGTCGTTGTGACCTTCTGACAATTTACTAAGCCGGTCTACAGCTAGGGTGTAGATTTCGTTCTCACTTTTCTTCACATCATCAATTTCATTATTAAACTCAATGGGAAAATTTGCTTTATCCATTTTTTCCTCTCCTTTGACTTTTTAGAATAACGTTAGCTTATCGTATAGCAATGTGATTTGGTTCCTCGGGTTTCAGCCGCTGCGCGCGGAATCGCTCGTGGTTCAACGCTACAAAGCGCGCAGTCGCCAGGCTGACCACAATGATGCTTGATCAATAACGGAGCACAGCGGAAGCATTTGTCCCACCTGGCACCTTATCTGGTTCCACGGCGTAGACTATTCCACCTTTCAAGTGGGTCTGGACAGCTGCCAAATCAAGCAGGGACTCGTCGCCGGACTCCATTTGATCATGGATTTCAATCTCATTTGTAACTGGATCAAAGATACCCCATTGCTGCATTTCCGTAGCGATGAACAAAGTTTCAACCTGGCTGTGATAAGCGGCTTGAAGGATCTTTTCCAATGTGTCTGCGACTCGTACACTTTCCTGTCCGGCAAGTTGTTGGTAATGGGCGATAGCCTCTTCTTGTGCTGTCTGGAAGAGAGGCCTAATAATATCCCAGGCGCTTTTATGCAACTCGTCCGCGCTCAGCAAATCAGGGTTCCCCTTGATGACCATGTCTATTAAGTTCGGATACCTGTTGGCCTCTTTATAGATCGGAAGCAAGTATTCGACTCCCGCCAACACGAGCGGTCTCCGATCTTCCTGAAGAAATTCCGTCAAGCCATCCGACACAAGGCGAAAGTAGCGCAGCAGCTCTTTCTTGGCGCTTGCGTCGCTACCACCCCCTTGCCCATGGAACGTTGCGGAACCACTCCCGGACATCCCGCCGGTGGAACCAGAAGTGTGGAGTTGAAGACTCATTTGATGATTGACAGATGGGATGGCTTCAGCCAGACTGCCGCCCACCTGCCCGATGTCAACCTCGCTGACGCTGTAGCGTGTGCCATTCAGCAACCTGACTTCGTTCTGGCTCAACGCCAGGATGTAAAATTGGCCGTCGCCAGTGAAGAGCGGCATCAACGGTTTGATGTGGAAGTGGTCCTTGACAGCCACAAATTCTTCAAAATTCAATGGAAGACGATAGCGACGGACTCTGTTGGAGGTGATAAAAATCGCCAGACCATCACTCTGATGCTGCCAGAATAAAGAATCCTGCAAGAACTTGCTAGCCGGCTCGAGCATTTGTTGTACATCGCGCGTGCCTACTCCCTGGTCAGATAGACGCTTCTCAGCCTCTCCGAGCAGGTTTTTAAGCCGTATCGGATCCTGCTGAGCTTCCCTCCCAGTACGATGGGTCGGCATATAGATTGAAACACACCATTGCTGTTCTTTACGCATTAACTGTTCTAGCTCGGCTCTAGTCAAAATATCCATTTTCTTTCTCCTAGAAAAACACACTACATTTCCTGATACTCGCCTTCGACCACTTCCTCACCGCGCGGTCCAGTGTGACCATTGCAATCGGGTTGCCCAGAGCCGCTCGGCCCAGTCGTGACCTGCCCCCATTATTTAACCTAAGTTGCCACCATAGGGTGGTTCTGATCAAAAAGCCATGAGTTTCCTGATAAAGTAAGTGGGTCGCCAAACCTACGAACTTCAAAGGGAAACTCATGGACACGAAAATTGTAATGGTATTTTGTCTTTGTGACGACGTTTTGAAAGCCTTTGGCCATCAAGAAGATCAGCAAGTGCAGATGAGCGATGCGGAGGTGATGACGACGGCCCTGGTGGCCGCCTTGTTCTTTGGCGGCAATTTCACCTTGGCCCGGGCGATGCTGAGAGACCAGGGTTACATCCCCAAGATGTTGGGGAAGAGCCGTTTTTCTCGGCGTTTGCACGCCATCAAGCCGTATTTCCTGACCCTGTTCAATGTGTTGGCAGAATACTGGAAAGGTCAGAATGCGGACAATCGCTACGCCATCGACACGTTTCCGGTTTCGGCCTGCGACAACTATCGCATTCCTCGGGCTCGTTTGTATCAAGAAGAAGCCTTCCGGGGCTACCAGGCCAGCAAGAAACGATATTTTTATGGGCTGAAACTGCATCTGATGACCACCGAAGCCGGGCAACCGGTCGAGTTCTTCTTGACCCCAGGAAGTTGGAATGATGCCAAGGGCCTGTTGTATTTTGATTTCGACCTGCCTGAGCGAGCCTTGATCGTCGCCGACAAGATCTACAACCATTACGAAATGGAAGACGTGCTCGACACAGCCGGGCTGCTTTTGCGGCCTTTCCGGAAGAAGAATTCGAAACGCCCGGTACCGGCCTGGTTCCGGTATTTGCAGTTCCATTTCCGAAAAATGATCGAGACCGCAGGGAGCCAGATCTCGAAATTGTGGCCGAAGAAAATTCATGCAACCTCTGCCTTGGGCTTCGAGTTGAAGGTCGTCCTGTTCGTTTTGGCCGCCTCCGTCAACTTTTTGTTCCCAAGGTAGCAACTTGGGTTATTTATACCAGTTCTTATGTTAGTCGAACTGACTGAAATCGGGAAGGCTGCAGCATGTAAACATAAAAACCTAAGAGTTTACAAAAATCGAAAAGGGCCGAGATACCGGCCGTTGTTTTTTGTCCCCAAATCTGCTACGGTGTTCTTAGTGAACATAATTCAACTTGGCAAGGCTTATATCCACAGGAATTTTATGAATTTTGTAGAACCCATTCGCGATCGGAAAAAGATCGCTCAAATCAAAAACTTGCTGCGTGGCGAAGGGCGTTTTCTCGATCTACTGTTGTTTGTGGTGGGTATCAATACAGCATTGCGGATTTCAGACTTGCTGGAATTGCAGGTTGGGCATTTCCTGGATGACCACCAACACATCAAACGACGATTTTGGATCAAAGAACAGAAACGGGGCAAACGTCAGGAAGTCGTGGTCAATGCAAGTATCCGAGAGGCCTTAGAGGAGTATTTTGCGGCTTATCCTGAAATCATCAGTGACCAAATCAACTTCATCTTCTTCAATACTAAGGACAACGGTTTCAAGAAGCCGATCAAACGTGGTCAAGCTTGGAAGATCATTTCTTCTATTAGTCAACAGGTGGGATTGCGTGGCAACTTCGGTACACATAGCCTGCGAAAAACCTGGGGATATCATGCTCGTATGAATGGAGTTGATCTGGCTCTTATCATGCACAAGCTCAATCATGAGAGTATTGCTTATACTAAACGTTATTTGGGGATCACTGACGATGAACTTCAAGCTGTTTCACAACGGCTGAACCTCTAATCCATATTGAAAATCTGCGAGGCAGATCATGATGTGATACAAGATTAGGAATCTCAAAACCTTCACTTCTATTTCTTTGGAAACCTTGGTCCCAGAAGATAACTTCTATCGCCAGGTGGAAAAATGTATCGATCTCAGCTTTGTACGTAATCTGGTCTGCCATCTGTATTCAGCTTTCGGACGACCATCCATTGATCCGGTCGTTTTCTTCAAACTTCAACTGATTGCCTTCTTTGAAGGAATCAGATCGGAAAGATTGCTGATGGAGACGGTCAGCTTGAACCTGGCACACCGCTGGTTCATCGGCTATGACTTGGATGAAGATGTTCCAGATCACAGCAGCTTAAGCAAAATCCGAGAACGCTATGGCATGCAGATCTTTCAGCAGTTCTTTGAACAGATCGTCGAGTTATGTGTGGATGCGGGATTGGTATGGGGTGAAGAGCTGTACTTTGACAGCACCAAAGTGGATGCCAATGCGGCGATCAACAGCATGATTGACAGAACTGAATCTGAGGCTAACCAACATCTTGAAGAACTTTGGGTGAATGATGAAGAGAGTGCTTCAACCGAAACCCTACAAGATCTGGTTGAGAAATACAATGGTGAACGGTTAACGGGATTACACAAACCATATTACAAACGTATCACCGATGAAAAGGTCAGCTTGACTGACCCAGATGCAGCACCCATGCGAGCACAAGGTGGTGGCAGCGCTGTTTTGGGTTATCGAGACCATTACATCGTTGATGGTGGCAAAGCTCGCATCATCCTCTCAGCTTTGGTGTCTCCGGCCTCCATCATGGACAACACTCCCTTGCTGGACTTGATAGATTGGACTTGTTCTCGATGGTCGCTAGAGCCAAAGATAGCTGTTGGTGACGCCAAATACGGCACGGTTCCCAATATTGTGGGATTGGAAGAACGAAGCATCAAAGCTTACTTACCAACACCTGATTTGAGCAAGCGATCTGAATACTATTCATCAGACCAATTTCAATATGAGGTTGAGAATGACCAATACACCTGTCTCCAAAATCATGTCTTGCCTCTATGGTCACGACGCAAGAGTGAAGAGAAATATGTTTATCGAGCAGACGCAAAAGTGTGTGACGCTTGTCTGGTCAAGGGTGAGTGCACCGGCAGCAAAAGTGGACGGCACATATTTCGTTCTTTCCATCAGGAATATATCGACAAGGTGAAAGCTTACTATGAGACTGAGGCATACAAAAAAGCATCACGAAAGCGAAGTGTTTGGGTTGAGCCCCTGTTTGGTGAAGCCAAAGACTTTCACCGCTTGAGGCGTTTTCGTTTGAGAGGTCTACACAAGGTAAATATCGAAGGAATGATGATCGCAGCAGGGCAAAACCTGAAAAGACTGATCAAGTACCGCTTGGAAAAGCTTTGTTTTTTGACTCAGTACTTGATTTCTCGTTTATTTCCCACAGATGTCAGCACTTTTTCAACGGCCTGGAAGCTTGTGCGACGAGGCGATTTATGGAAAATTATAGCTCCTCAGCCTCCAGAGTGGCAACTGCTTGTGCCAGGTCATCCTGGCTGGGTTGGGTGTAGATGATGGTGCTGTCAATGCGTTTGTGTCCCATCAATTTCTGAACGGTTGGCAGGTCAATGCCTTTGTCTATCAGGCTTCTGCCAAAGGTGTGGCGGAGTGTGTGGGGTGTAACATTATCAATATCTGCAAAGCGGGCAAATTTCCTTACCGTAGTATATACCGTTCCAGGGACAATTCCCGTTTTTTTCTGGCCGATGAAAAGGTGGGGGTCGGCTACCTTCGGCCGGGCTTCTAGATAATCTTCCAGTGCTCTTCTCACATCCAGGTTGAGGGGTATCTCCCGATACCGTTTTCCTTTTCCAGAGCGCACAATGACCGTGCCTTTGCGCTCGGAAATCTCAATGTCTTCCAGCTCCAGGCTGCACACTTCGCCGGCTCTCAGTCCGGTGTGGCGGATAAGCTGCACAATGGCAACGTCTCGCGGTGTGCCGTGCTTCTGGGCCATCCTGAGCATTTTTGCAAAGTCTCGTTCATTGATGGAGCGGGCGGCCGGAGGGGTTTCTTCGACGTTTTTGACCCGCACCGGATGATTGCTGATTTGGCCTTTCTCAATGGCCCACTCAAAAAATGCTCGCAGGGTTGATAGTTTTCTGTTGATGGTAGCGGGTTTGAATTTCCTCTCCTGCAGCAGATAGTCCTTGTAGTTTTTGATGTCCACGGGCGTAACGTCTTCGGCGGTCAGTGTTTCGCCCGTCGTTTTTTCAAACCATTTTCCAAACTGCTGCAGGTCCAAACGATAGTTCTGGACCGTGTGATTGGAAGCGCTGCCAGGCCGATTTTGCAGATACTGGATAAAAGATTCTATAGGGTTTGGCATAGGAAAAAGGGCGCGTCGGATTATATGTTGTTTTTTCTGGCCTTATTGGGCGGAAACAAGCCCATTTTAGACAGTAAACCCCCGCAAGTCAATATATAATGTAAATTATGTGTTGTTTGGCCTGGAGAGATTTTACGGAACATCTGTCCCTTCTTTTCGGTGACCTTTGTCACTGTATTTGGTTGAGATTGTTGAGTAAACTAATAAATTACACCCAAATCATTCCATCGAAGATTTCACTTTAGGCGGATATTTAGGTAGGTCAAGGACCTGCCCGCCATCACAGCCATCACAGAACCCGCTGACAGGGATGTCGGCGGGTTTTTGTTTGTTATCGGTCGCACTTTGCATTTCGGAAAGGAGGTGAATGGCAGTACTGTTTCTTGTTACCCAGACCCACACCCTAGATGTTTGTCCAATGGATGTCGGGGGCCGTGAAGCTCCCCACGCGAAGCCGGAGGACGTTCCAGGGCTCAAAACTGTGGCGGCTTACGGCGCCTACGCCGAGCACCTCCTTTATTTATTGCGTCGTAGAAGCTGATGACTACGATGCTGTTGAGAAATTCCTGGTATCAAGCTTCAGGCGGTGCAGGGCCACCATCACTCCGGTCAGCCAATTCTTTGGAGCGTCGTAGAGAGGCTGTGCTCTGCTACCGATGGAAGAGGGTTAGCTTCTCTGGTTGGGGAAGGAGGAAAACTATGGCCTTCCTAAATGCGATTCTCAAAGTGATCCGCATC
>JBFJON010000042.1:0-7907 GCA_041617575.1 Nitrospirales bacterium
AGTCGGGGAGAGTTTATTTCCTCAGCTCTTCTTTCCATTTTTATCTTCATTGTCTCAATTAAGAACAGACCGAGTCGAGCCTTTAGTTTACTAACAACTCTTTCCCGCAAAAAAATTAGATTATTCGACGCTTGCTGGCTGACCCCTGGGGCGGACGCTCGAATCGTTACGCGGGCCTTGTCTGAGCCCTTCGACAATACTCAGGACAGGCTCTGCGAGTTGGTTCGCGCTCAAGAGGTTGGCGTCCGAACCATCCAATGTGGCCAGGCAGGGCGTCAATGGTTTTGGCCACTTTAACCGAAACAAAAATGGCTCGGCCGCCGGGACGAACCCCGGCATTACAGAAAATCTCTTTGCCACTTGTTGGGAGCAAAAGAGGTTGGAATTCAGTAAGTTTGCACTTTGTGTTTTGGGTGGGACCTGGTCTTGTTTTGTCTGGAAATGGGGAGCTAATGCTGAAAATTGACGGCCAAAAAGAACGCTTGATATAGTTATCTATCCACCTTTACTGTTTGGTCCCACCCCTTGTTGTTGGTACCCCCAGGCAGGTTGGTCTTCTTCAGTCCTCGGTTCTCGAATCTAATGGTTTTTTAAGTGTTTGTGTGCGTGGAAAATCGGATTTATCCATTTCATTTTCTTTTAAAATCATAAGGTTATTAGCTCTATGAAACAGATAACACGCCTTTCAATAGTGAGTGCATCGGTTCTCTTGGCCTTTCATGTGGGTTCAGTGGCTCAAGCCGAAATCTTTCCGGCTGAAGGCCCACCCGGTACCACGGTGACGATTAGTGGGGAAGGGTTTGGGGATTTTCGGAATACTCAAGATAACCGTGTGGAGTTTAAAGGGGTGCCGGCCCTGATCCAGTCGTGGGAACAGGATTTTATTCTGGTGAAAGTTCCGTTGAAAGCCACTTCCGGGCCTGTGGTTGTGATCAATGGCGGGACGACACGCGAAGCCGGAACCTTTACCCTCCAAGCGGTAAAGATTACGACTGTTACGCCTTCAAAGGTTGAGGCGGGGTCTTTGGTAACGATTGAGGGTGAACATTTTGGAAATACAGCGGGTTCGCGTGATCCCAACACGATGTTTGGGGTGAACCAAGTATTGATTAATGGTATCCGGGCTGAAGTGCGGCGGTGGCGGCCTACCAAGATTGAAGTGCAGATTCCGGCCAATGCCAAGACGGGTGATGTCCAAGTTCGTTTGGCCTCGAGCGATCCGTTACCAGATGGTTCCTGCTGTGCGCCGGTTGACTATGTCATGAGCAATACTATGCCCCTGACCGTGATTTCTCCCATTGCCTATGATCCGCAAATTGGCCCGATTGGGAGTAAAGTAGTCTTATCAGGCCAAAATTTCGGAGCGACGGCACCGAAGGATGGGCGGATTTCCTTTGGGGGGAAGCCTGGCGCTATTGCGCAATGGACTGATCGCATCATTGTGGTCCATGTGCCCTTGAATGCCGAGTCCGGCCCGTTGGTCTTGCATCGTGACGGACAGGATCGGACGATTGGGAATTTTGACGTGGTGGTCACTGAAGTCAATGAATATTTTCCCAAGCGCGGACCCATTGGGACGTTGATTATTATTCGGGGGAAACATTTCGGAATTCATTCCGAGGGTGGCGACACCGCGTATGCTTTTGATTTTCAAACGGCCAACAATGCGGTAGAAATTGGCGGTGTTCCTGGCGTGATTCATCGATGGTTGGATGATCAAATTGATGTGTGGGTGCCGTTTAGCGCGCAAAGTGGGCAGATTGTGGTCAAGCGTGGCGGCGGCATCCCCAATGCTGATGGGACCTGTTGTGAGCGCAAAGAAGTGGTGAAGCATGTGGCCGGGGACTTTACGGTGGTGAGGCCAGAGATCCATGACTACACTCCGAAAGAAGCCGGGTTGGATGAAGTCGTCACGATTACCGGTTCTGGCTTTGGTGAATTTTTGAAAATATCTGAAGCGACGCGCTTCACGCTTAATCAGGAAGCGCATTCCTGGCAGAATTATCGCTTGGGCGAGGATGTCTCCCGCACCGAAGTCTTGATCAATGGGCTTGCGGTACAGGTGGTGTCATGGAGTGACACGGAAATTCAAGCGCGTATTCCCCGACGTCAGGCCTTTGGGATTGGCAGTCCGGAAGGGTTTGATAATGATTTGATGGAAGGGATGCTCATTGTCAAACGCGGGTCTTGGGATATGTTACCAACGGGAGATTGTTGTACGCCTAAGCAATGGATCACTATCGTGGGTGGGCCGTTTAAAATGTTAAGGCGTGGACTTCCTGATATGGATTACTGGAATGAGAAGGGCCGGGCTCAGTAAGCCAAACTCTTTTCCCTCTTCTTGCGGGTGGATCATCTTCGATCTCCTTTTTAATTCTTGATTCGGATAGGACTGACCTGAATATGTTGAATGACTTGGTGAAGAATACTGTGTTGGCTTCTGTCCTTTTCGCGTTGTGCATTGGAGGGATGACTCAGGTTGGCTTGGCTCAAGAACCTTCCTTAACGATGCAACTCCAAAAAAGTCCCTCACCGGGGACTCTCTTGGATGTGCATTTCCTGGATGCCAAACATGGCTGGGTGGTGGGTGCCGGTGGCACCATCTTGCACACTAAAGATGGGGGTGCGACCTGGAAAAAATTTCCGCGCCGGACCAACATGTTATTAACGGCCATCACATTTGCTGGTACTCAACATGGCTGGATTCTTGGGCAAAATGGCACGCTTCTTCATACTAAAGACGGTGGTGCGCAATGGATGCCGCAGGTTAGCGGAACAAACAGTATGTTGTATGGGGCGTATTTCCTTACCCCACAGCAGGGGTGGATTGTCGGCGCGCGTGGGTTGATTTTGGTAACCAATGATGGCGGCGAGACGTGGGATGATCAAGTCAGTGGGCTTACGGCCGATTTATTTGGTATTCACTTTTTGAATGAGAAGCAGGGGTGGGCCGTCGGAGCACTTGGGACGATTTTAATGACGAGTGATGGCGGCGCATCTTGGAGTGTTCAGCCCACAAATAATCCTGCCACATTTTTTGATATTACCTTTACGGATTCGGTATCCGGCTGGGCGGTCGGGACCCAGGGAACCATTTTCCAAACCTTGAATGCGGGAAAGGATTGGGTTGATCGGCGACGCGACTGCGGGAGCCCCTGTCTGAAACCCGCTGACTTGGTCAATATTCAATTCCGCACACCGTTGAGTGGCCGTATTATTGGAGAACGTGGGACCATTCTTCTGACAGAAAATGGCGGGTTTACCTGGGAAGAGGTCGAAACGCTGAATACTGAAACTCTCTATGGTCTATCCCTTCCTGATCCGACACAAGGGTTTGCAGTGGGGGACCATGGGACCATCCTGCATTTTCAATCGGCACCTTCTGCACCTTCCGATTCGTAGACTTAACGGCCTGTCAAATATCTTTATCTATTAGGTATTGAGGCGAGCTTGCAGGATTGCTAAGGCTGCAATGCTGGCGGTTTCTGCTCGTAAGACCTCTTTTCCGAAAGAAGCGAACATCCACTTGTGAGATTTTGCCGCTTCTGTCTCTTTTGCAGACCAGCCACCTTCTGGCCCAATGATCACCGTGACTCCTGGTCCCTGATTCTCTGTCGAACAGGGGATGGATAAGAGTGATGGGCCTTCTTCCCGTTCGGCCATAAATATGGTTGAGCCTTGTCGAGGGGTTTCCAGAAATTGCTGAAACGTTTCTGGTGGCAAAATACTGGGCAGGGTCCAGCGTTCGCTTTGTTGTGCCGCTTCTAAGGCAATGCGCTTCCATCGTCCCTGATGAGTCTCTCCCTGGTTCCCGGATAACTTGAGAATGACGCGATCGGTGAGGAGGGGAACAATCGCTGCTACCCCGAGTTCTGTGGCTTTTTGAATGACCCATCCCATTTTCTCTCCTTTGAGAAGGGCTTGTGCCAGTATGAGGGGAGAGCGAGTGGAAAGGGGAGGGGCCTCAACATGTTGAATCCTGGCTTGCAGTGTTTGCTTCGTGATCTGATCGACGGTTGTATGATAGCGAAGCCCCTTGTCGTCATTGAAGAGCAGGGAATCGCCAGCCTTAGCGCGTAAGCTTTTTGAGATATGGGTCAGGAGGGGATCAGTGATCGTCACCAGTCCATCCACAACATCTTGGGAATGGATGAAGAAAACAGGCATGTGGGCTGAAACGTTGTGAGGATTAAAAAGGACGGAGTGGATTAGTCAAATAGATTTTTGACTTTGTCGAAAAGGCCTTCTCCTTGATTCTCGGTGTTCAGGCCGCTTTCCTCAGCAAAGGCATTGAGGAGTTCACGTTGTTGGGGCGTCAGTTTAGTGGGAATGTCAATTTTGATTCGAATCAATTGGTCGCCACGAGTTTGAGATTTGAGGCCTGGTGCCCCAAGGCCTTTTAACCGGAGAATTTGATCGTGTTGGGTGCCTTCAGGAATTTTGACCATGGTGTTGCCGTTTAACGTCGGCACTTCCACCCTGCCACCAAGTGTGGCCGTGACAAAATGCAGGCGCCGGTCATAGAGAATGTCTTGGCCTTTTCGTACAAAATGAGGGTGTGGTTTGACGGTTAAGGCGACATAGAGGTCGCCTGGCGGCCCTCCATTCATCCCATGTTCGCCCTCATGCGACAGACGTAACCGCATCCCTGACTCTATACCTGCCGGAATGGTGACCGAGAGCATGCGTTCCTTATGGACTCGTTTTTGACCACGGCAGCTTTTGCAAGGATCTGCAATGATTTTCCCCGTCCCTTGGCATTGTCCGCAAGTTCGGTTGATGGTGAAAAAGCCTTGCTGTAAGCGAATTTGACCGGCTCCGCGACAGGCCGAACAGGCTTTGATAGATTGCTCGGATTTGGCGCCGGTTCCATGGCAGGTATCGCACATTTCCCACCGAGGAATTTTTAGCTTGGCTTCTTTACCGTTGATAGCCTCTTCAAAAGAAATTTCTAGATTGTATTGAAGATCGTTCCCTTGTTCGGCACGACTTCGTCCTCGCCCGCCACCAAAGAAGTCTTCAAAAATATCGCCAAACACATCTCCGAAGCCTCCGCCACCAAAGCCAAACCCTTCGGCGCCCCCTTGGCCAGTAGCCGCATGACCAAACATGTCGTATTTTTGTCGGCGGTCTGAATCACTGAGGACTTCGTAGGCTTCTCCGGCCTCTTTGAATTTTACCTCAGCGGATTTTTTTTTGTCGGGTTCGGAGTGAAGATCGGGATGATGTTGTCTGGCGAGTTTTCGGAATGCTTTTTTTATTTCATCTTCAGAGGCATTCCGCTCTACCCCCAGCACCTCGTAATAATCACGTTTCCCTGTTTGTGCCATTAATGGTGCCTAGCATGGAGATTCTGAGGATGGATCCAATAAAATACGTATCTTATTCATGGATGCGGTTTAGTTATCCCTTGCCTTTATCAACTTCTTCGAATTCGGCATCAACAACCTTTTCATCACCACCAGAGGCTTCTTCTGATCCTGAGGAGGATGGTCCTGAACCTGGACCATCCTGGCCTGGCCCAGCGGATTCGGCGGCATCTGCTGATGCCTTTTTATACATTTCTTCGGCCAGTTTATGCGAGGCTGTCGTGAGACTTTGCATGGCAGTTTTAAGGGTTTCCGGGTCTGATTCTTCGAGAGCCTTTTTCAGGGCATCAATGGCAGCCGTGATCTTGGTTTTCTCTTCCTCATCAATTTTATCACCATGTTCGCTTAAATTCTTTTCCGTACTGTACATGAGCGTGTCAGCTTGGTTTTTTAGCTCAACCAGCTCACGTTTCTTTTTGTCTTCTTCGGTATGCGCTTCCGCGTCCTTAACCAGGCGCTCGACTTCTTCTTTGCTTAATCCGCTAGAAGCCGTGATTTGAATAGATTGCTCCTTTTGAGTGGCCATATCTTTGGCCGATACATGTACAATTCCGTTGGCGTCAATATCAAAAGTGACTTCAATTTGAGGCATACCTCGTGGTGCAGGCGGAAGACCAACGAGGTCGAATTGGCCTAATAATTTATTGTCATTAGCCATTTCTCGTTCACCTTGGAAGACTCTGATCGTGACGGCTGTTTGGTTGTCGGCGGCTGTGGAGAAAATTTGGCTCTTTTTAGTAGGAATCGTCGTGTTGCGTTCAATGAGCCTGGTGAAAACTCCACCCAACGTTTCAATCCCTAGTGAAAGCGGCGTGACATCCAATAACAACACGTCTTTGACATCACCTCTGAGCACTCCGCCTTGAATGGCGGCTCCAATGGCTACAACCTCGTCAGGGTTGACGCCTCTATGTGGCTCTTTCCCAAAAAATTGCTTTACTCGTTCAATCACCTTTGGCATACGGGTCATCCCGCCGACCAGAACGATCTCATTGATATCGCCGGTCGTCATTTCTGAGTCTGCCAAGGCCTTTTTGCAGGGGGCGATTGACCGTTCAATCAGGTCATCAACCAATTGCTCAAACTTGGATCTTGTGAGTTTGAGCACTAAATGTTTGGGCCCACTCGCGTCTGCCGTGATGAACGGCAAGTTTATTTCGGTTTCCTGGGAACTGGATAATTCAATTTTGGCACGTTCGGCAGCTTCTTTGAGCCGTTGAAGGGCCATCCGGTCGTTACGTAGATTAATGCCTTGGTCTTTTTTGAATTCATCAACGAGCCAATCAATCACCCGCAGATCGAAATCGTCTCCACCTAAGAAGGTGTCTCCGTTGGTTGATTTGACCTCAAAGACCCCTTCGCCGATTTCCAGAATGGAAATATCGAATGTCCCGCCCCCTAAATCATAGACTGCAATCCGTTCATCTTTTTTCTTGTCGAGGCCATAGGCCAATGAGGCCGCGGTGGGCTCGTTGATGATACGTAGTACATTGAGGCCTGCGATTTGTCCGGCATCTTTTGTGGCCTGTCGTTGGCTATCGTCAAAGTACGCGGGAACGGTAATAACGGCATCGGTGACTTTTTCACCCAAATAATCTTCAGCTGTTTGTTTCATTTTTTGAAGAATCATGGCAGAGACTTCGGCAGGGCTATAGTTCTTACCTCGGATTAACACATGGGCGTCCCCATTGTTTCCTTCTTTGATCTTATACGGAAGATGTTTTATAGCCTCTTGGACTTCACGAGAAGAGATTTTTCTACCCATCAGGCGTTTGACGGAGAAAATGGTATTTTCCGGGTTAGTGATGGCTTGCCGCTTAGCAATTTGTCCAATCAATCGTTCGTCTTTGTCGGTGATGGCTACCACAGACGGGGTCGTCCGTGCGCCTTCTGAATTGGCAATGACACTGGGTTCTCCTCCGCTCATCACCGCAACACAGGAATTTGTCGTTCCTAGATCGATTCCGATAATTTTGCTCATGCTTGTATTCCTCCTTCTTCGCCCGTGTCTTGTGTTGTTAGTGTTTCAGTCTGATCAGATTCTTCTTTTGCCACGGTGACCATAGCTGGACGTAAAATCCGGTCGTGCAAAAAATATCCCTTTTGAAACTCTTCGACGACCGTATTGGGCTCGGCCGTCTCAGATTCAACCTGAGCCACGGCTTGATGCATGTTGGGATCAAAGAGACTTCCCGTACTCGAAACTTGGCGTACACCTAATTTCGCGATGGTTTCGAGAAATTGCTTGTGCGTGAGTTCCACACCTTCCAGTAAAGACCCACTTGCCCCTGCGTCTTTTCCGCATTGGATGGCTCGTTCAAGATTATCAAGGGTAGAAAGTAAATTTTTTAATAACCCTTCATTGGCATAGCGAATGGCATCGCTTTGGTCTCGTTGTGCGCGTCGTTTGTAGTTTTCAAATTCAGCTGCCAATCGGATGTATTTATCCTGATAAATTTGAAGGTCTTCTTGGGCCTGTTTTTCTTGAGAGTCAACGGCAGTGGGATTCGATCCCTCATCAGGTTGAAAAAGGTCGGC
>JBFJON010000043.1:0-7761 GCA_041617575.1 Nitrospirales bacterium
GCGTCTCCCTGAATTTGCGCTCGATATCCAACTCCCATCACTTCCAAGTTTCTCTGGTAACCTTCCTTTACCCCAACGATCTGATTTGAAATCTCCGCTCTGGTCAATCCGTGCATGGCCCTTAACTTGAAGGAATCCCCTTCACGCGTGAGGGATACTACTCCATTCTCCACTTGCGCTTGAATTCCAGGATACAGAGACCACTGCATTTGCCCCAAAGGACCCTTCACCAAGACCTGGGCATCATGCACTTTGACCTCTACACCAGTCGGGATAGAAATGGGTTTTCTTCCGATCCTTGACATGATTATCCTCTGGTTTGCATCAGCACACGTTTATCCATCTATGAGAGCCCTACCACACGTGACATAAAACTTCACCACCAACCTGCCTTGTGCGGCATTCTTCATCAGTTAACAAGCCCTGATCGGTTGTCAGGATTGCCACCCCTAAACCTTTCATGACCCTTGGTATATCATTTTTGCCAGCATACACCCGACAACCTGGCTTACTGATTCGTTTAATGCCAGTAATAAAAGATTGTTTTTGACGGCCAGGGGCATACCGTAGAGCTACCTGTAGAGCAGGATGAGTCTCGGTGGTGATAGGTTGGAAATCCTTGATGAATCCTTCTTTTTTGAAAATTTTTAGGATTTCCCCTTTAACTCGCGAAGCGGGCATTTTGACTAAATCGTGGCCCCGCCGCCCAGCATTTTGAATGCGCACAAATAAATCCGCAATCGGATCAGTCATGGACATGATTCAAGACCTCTTTTAAAATACCTTGCCAAATCAAAAAATTTTAAGAACCATTCCTCGACGCTACCAACTCGACTTAGTCACACCAGGAATATCTCCTCGCAAACTGAGCAAACGAAAACAAATCCGACACAGACGAAACCGTCGCAAAAATCCCCTCACCCGGCCACAAAGTGGACAACGGTTATATTGACGGCAAGGAAATTTTGGCTCTCGCTTCGCCTTATTCTTAAGAGCTAACCTTGACACTGACGCTCCTTCCTTCTCCTAGGATGCGCGGAAAGGCATCCCCAAATGAGCCAATAAAGCCTTGGCTTCGTCATTCCGCTTGGCTGTCGTCACAAAGGTGATATCCATCCCATGAATAGATGCAATGTCATCATATTTAATTTCAGGAAACGTCAACTGCTCCTTCAATCCCAACGTGTAATTACCACGCCCATCAAAGGCCTTAGGTGAGATGCCACGGAAATCACGAATCCGTGGCAACGCCACCGCCACCAATCTATCCATAAACTCATGCATCTGTGTGCCCCTCAACGTTACCTTTACTCCAATAGGAACCCCTTCACGCAACTTAAATCCAGCAATAGCCTTCTTCGACCTTGTGAGTACAGGCTTTTGCCCCGTAATCTGCTCAAGTTCGGCGGCAGCACTTTCCAACAACTTTACATTCTGAACGGCTTCACCCATCCCTACATTCAAGACAATTCGCTCAACTCGAGGAACTTGCATGGGATTTTTATAGCCAAACTCCTTGATCATGGCCGGCAAAACTTTTTCTTTAAATAGCACTTTAAGGCGTGGCACATAATCTTTAGGCCTGACGGCGGAAGATTGAGGCTTTTTCTCCTTCGCTTTACTCGCTTCTTTTGAGGTGGCTCGTGCCTTCATTAGCTTTTATCCAGTACTTCCGTAGGAGCCTTTTGATAGACTCGGACTTTTCGCCCATCCTCAAAAATTTTCATCCTCACCCGAGAGGGCTTTTGGACGGATTCGCAATACGCCATCACATTTGAAATGGCAATTGACCCTTCCCTTTCAAGGATCCCACCTTGTTTATTTTTGGCATTTGGCTTGGTATGGCGCTTCATTAAATTAAGCTTTTCAACGGTTACCCGCTCACCTTTTGTTATCACCTGCAACACCTTTCCCGTCTTGCCCCGCTCTTTGCCAGCGATCACCATAACCATATCGCCTTTTTTTATTCGAAATTTTCCAGCCATGATTGCTATCCTAAATGACTTCGGGAGCCAGCGAGATAATTTTCATATACTTTTTCTGGCGTAACTCTCTTGCCACCGGGCCAAAAATGCGTGTTCCAACTGGGTCCCCCTGAGCATTCACCAACACACAAGCATTCCGATCAAATTTTATATGAGACCCATCATCGCGCCGAGATCCCTTCTTGGTTCGGACGATAACAGCCTTCATCACATCCCCCTTTTTGACCGAGGCCCTGGGAATAGCCTCTCGAACAGAAACGACGATCAAATCACCTAACGACCCATACCGCCGCTTGGTTCCGCCTAACACATGAAAGCAACGAACGCTTTTCGCTCCAGAATTATCTGCGACATCAAGATATGTATAATTTTGAATCATGACTTATCTCTATATCCTAAACTTACGTAATCTGAGCAGTGGCTGTACAGATTATTCAGCAGGTCCTTTTCCACAAACTTCGGCCACTCGCCAAGATTTATCCTTACTAATTGGACGAGAATACACAATTTTTACCTGATCGCCCATTTTACACTGGCCTTGTTCGTCATGGGCTTTCAATTTAGTTTTTCGCCTAATCACTTTTCCATATAAGGAATGTCGTTCTATCCGAACAACCTCAACCACAACGGTTTTTTGCATTTTATTACTGACAATTTTCCCCGTAAGCGAACGAGGGACGGGTCTTGTTTGTGTCATAAATTATTAACTTTCTCGCAAAAACACCATTCTTTATGTGCTCTTTTGCCGAAGCACGGTATGGACCCGTGCGATATTGCGCTTGGTCTCTCGTATCCTCATCGGATTTTCGATGCGACCCATGGCCAACTGACTCCGAAAGTGAAATAGCTCCTGCTTCAATTGGCCAATCTTCTCAACTAGTTCAGATTTTTCCAATTTTTTTAATTGATCTATTTCCATCATCATTGCCTTAAAACTATAGAACTGGAATTTCTCCGCGGATAACGAACTTCGTCAACACCGGAAGCTTATGGCCAGCTAAGCGCAAAGCTTCCTCTGCAACCTCTTGAGTGACATCATCCATCTCAAATAAGATTCGCCCAAGCTTGACAACGGCCACCCAGTATTCGGGATTACCCTTACCCTTACCCATCCGCACTTCTGCGGGCTTCTTGGTAATGGGCTTATCAGGGAAAATTCGGGTCCAAATTCTACCTCCACGCTTTACGTGGCGAGTCATAGCAATACGGGCGGCCTCAATTTGCCTGGCCGTGATTCGTCCAGGCTCCATGGCCTTAAGCCCAAATTGGCCATGAGAGACTTCCCCCCCACGGTAAGCCTTACCTCTCATTCTGCCCTTTTGCACCTTACGGAACTTGATGCGTTTCGGCGCTAACATGAGTCTTAATTCTCCAGGTTGGGGTTAAGAGTTTCCTACAGAAATCCTAGCGACGGCTCCGCCTTTTCGAGTGAAGGAATTTGCGCGTCCCCTTTATAAATCCACGCCTTAACCCCTATCTGACCCATTGCAGTCTTGGCTTCTGCAAAACCGTATTCAACATCAGCCCTCAGAGTATGAAGTGGGACACGCCCCTCACGATACCATTCCGTCCTGGCGATTTCGTGCCCGCCCAAACGACCAGCGCAATATACCTTAATACCCAACGCTCCGAGCCGAAGTGCCGAGGCCACACTCCGCTTCAAAGCCCGGCGAAAAGACACACGCTTTTCCAACTGTGTCGCGATATTTTCAGCAACCAACTGAGCATCAATCTCTGGCTTTTTTATTTCCTTGACCGTGACAAAGACTTCATTGCCGTATTCCTTTTCGAGCGAAGCCTTTAGCTTGTCAACCTCTGCACCCTTTCGTCCAATAATTATTCCAGGCCGAGCCGTATTAATGATCAATTTCAATTGGTTACCCGACCGCTCGATTTCTACGCTGGAAATGCCGGCATGATATAGTCGTTTCTTAACTAAACCTCGAATAGACAAGTCCTGATGCAGGAGCCTTGCATAATCTTTCTTGGCATACCATCGTGATCGCCATGTACGGGTGTAACCTAATCTAAACCCATACGGGTGCGTCTTTTGCCCCATGAATCGCTCTCCCCTAACTATCCCCTCTTAGGGATAGCCATTCATATTTAAATCAATTAACCGGACTGACCACAATTGTAATGTGACTTGTTCGCTTTTTAATCGGGTTCGCTCTGCCCATAGAACGAGGTTGAAACCTCTTAAGAACCGGGCCACCATCAACATAAGCCCTTAAAACTTTCAGACTCTCCGGTTCCCCCAAATCCTTTTGCCCCGCATTGGCTACAGCTGAAAACAATAACTGCTCGACGACTCTAGCAGCCGAGCGAGGCGTGAACTTCAAGAGCGCTAAAGCCTCAGCCGCATTTCGCCCCCTCACCATATCCACGACCAACCTTGCCTTGCGCGGGGCTAACCTCACATGCCGGAGAATTGCTTTTGCTTCAGACATATATATCTCTCTATTCTTTCAATTTCCAAAAAACTACTACACTTTATTTACCATTTTGCTACTTCAAAGCAACAGCCTTTTCACTCCTTGCCGCACTGTGCCCTTTAAATAGCCGCGTTGGGGCAAACTCACCTAACTTATGACCAACCATATTATCGGTAACAAACACAGGAATAAATTTTTTCCCGTTGTGGACAGCAAAGGTCAGCCCAATCATATCTGGAGTCACCGTAGAACGACGAGACCATGTCTTAATGACCTTTGACTCTCTTGAATCCCTAGCCTTCTCAATTTTCTTGAGAAGATGCTCATCAATAAATGGACCCTTATGAACTGACCTTGACATCGTCTCCCCCTATTTACCGGGATTTTTTCTTTCTACTAGCGATGATGTACCGTGAACTTTGATTTCTTGGCTTGCGAGTCTTGAAACCCTTCGCGGGTTGCCCCCAGGGAGAAACCGGGTGCGGGTTCCCTGCACCAGCCTTCCCTTCACCACCCCCATGCGGATGATCTACAGGATTCATCACGACACCACGTACATGAGGCATCTTACCTAACCATCGAGAACGACCCGCCTTACCAACGGTAACATTGCTATGATCTTGATTCCCAACCTGTCCAACCGTTGCCATACAAGTTCCTAAAATCTTTCGCATTTCCCCAGAGGCCAATCGGATCTGGACATAGCCCTCATCTCGGCCCATAACCTGGGCTGAAACACCAGCACTTCTGGCCAATTGAGCACCCTTCCCAGGCTTTAATTCAATATTATGAATAACGACACCTAGGGGCATCTCCATAAGGGGTAATGCATTTCCAGCCCTCACATCACTTTGAGAGCCAGAATGGACGGAATCACCGACAGCTAAACCCTGAGGAGCTAAGATATATCGCTTTTCTCCATCCGCATAATGCAATAACGCAATTCGCGCCGTTCGATTCGGATCATACTCGATGCGGGCGACCTTAGCAGGCACTCCGGTCTTGTCTCTTTTAAAATCAATCTTTCGGTACCGACGCTTATGCCCCCCACCTCTAAAGCGAACCGTAATACGGCCTGCATTATTTCTCCCACCAGACGGCGAAAATGTCCTTATCAAACTTTTCTGCGGCTTATTGGGAGCCAATCCCTCATTCGTGACCGCAGACATTCCACGTCGGCCGGGAGATGTTGGATTATATTCTTTTATTGGCATAGACAATATTCCTTCATAACAATATCCTCACCAAACCCAAAACCCATTACGCACTTTCATATAATTCGATTTTCTCGCCTTCTTTCAATGTTACAAAGGCCTTGCGCCAATCTGACCTTTTCCCCAAAAACCGGCCTTGACGTTTCTTCTTGCCCTTAATATTCATAACATTGACCGATGTCACTTTGACATCAAAAACCTTTTCCACAGCTCGACGAACATCTATTCGTGTCGCCCGACTGTCGACAGCAAAAGCCACCGTATTTTTTATTTCGCGAATAGCCGTGATTTTTTCCGTCAGTAGAGGACGAATCAGCACATCATATGGATTCATGCTACACCCAAATTTCCTGTATTTGCTGCAATTCTGCGCGAGTGACCACAAGCTTGTCACACCACAGCAGATCATAGACATTAAGATCCTTGGCATGAAGAACCTTTAGCTTTTTCACATTTTTCCCTATCCGAACAATATCCATTTGCCCTTCCTCAACCACTAATAAGGCCTTTCCACTCACACCCACCAGCGAAAGCACACGAACGAGTTCTCTGGTCTTCATTTCCGGCAAGGACAAGTCAACCACTATTAAATCCCCTGCCGCAGCTTTACCGGTTAAGGCAGCCCTTAGAGCGGTATGATATACCTTCTTAGGCAATGGATAGGCATAGGATCTTGGTTTTGGCCCAAAAACTGTTCCGCCATGTCTCCATATAGGCGAACGCGCTGATCCAGCTCGAGCTCTTCCAGTATGCTTCTGCTTCCAAGGCTTCTTTCCTGATCCCCGAACTTCCCCTCGCCCTTTAGTTGAAGCGTTACCCTGCCGGGTTGAAGCTCTTTGCATAACCACGGCTCGGTGAACAAGAGGTTCATTTACGGAAGAATTAAAAACCCCCTCATTCAACTCAACGGTATCTACCATCTTGCCAGTTGAGCCATATACCGGAAACGCATCCATTCGCTGACCTTATCCAGCCTTCCTAACAATCACCATCCCACCAACTGGGCCAGGGATTGATCCAGATACCAGTAAAATATTTTCTTCAGACCTTACATCAAAAACCTTTAAACCCTTAACCGTAATTCGCTTATTTCCCATTTGACCTGGTAATGCCTTATTCTTAAAAACACGAGAAGGAAAGGAACTTTGGCCAATTGATCCAGGAGCCCGATGAAACATAGACCCATGGGAAGCCGGTCCACCCGCATAATTATGGCGCTTCATCACCCCCTGAAACCCTTTTCCCTTTGATACCCCCTGAATATTGACCTGCTCACCCTTGGAAAACAGCTCCACTGTAACCAGAGCCCCTAACTCGGTTTTTCCATCTGATTGAAATTCTTTTAAATGCTTCCAGCGCCGCCCATCAGCTTTCCCTAAATGCCCCAACTCCGGCTTATTTAACCTGCGCTCAGGAACCTCCTGAAATCCAACCTGAACCGCTTCATAACCATCACGGCCCTTATCCTTAATCTGGACGATTCCACAGGGACCAACCTCAATCACCGTGACGGGCACAAGACACCTTGCCTCGTCATATACCTGAAGCATTCCAATTTTTTTTCCTAAAAGACCCCTAAGCATTTTACCTTTTACACCTAAAATATTGTCTTTTGTCCAAATGAACTACACACGGAAGCTTACAACTTTATTTCGACATCCACACCCGCGGCTAAATTTAACTTCATCAAGGCATCCATAGTCTCGGGAGTCGGCTCCATTATGTCCAACAAGCGCTTATGAGTCCGAATTTCAAATTGCTCACGAGACTTCTTATCAACATGCGTTGAACGGTTGACAGTATATTTCTCAATTCGCGTAGGCAAAGGAACGGGCCCCGCTATTAGGGCTCCACTACGTCGGACCGTATCCACAATCTCACGAACAGATTGATCAAGGACACGGTAGTCAAAACCCTTTAAACGTATTCGAATTCTGCGGTCTCGATCCACAAAAACCTACCCTTTCCCCTTACCCATTAATTTTCATTCCACGATTTCCGTCACCACGCCGGCGCCAACGGTCCGACCCCCTTCACGCACCGCAAACCGCACTCCCTGCTCCATCGCAATGGGCGCAATCAACTCCCCGGCAAACGACACATTGTCCCCGGGCATCACCATCTCCA
>JBFJON010000044.1:0-7635 GCA_041617575.1 Nitrospirales bacterium
AAAAAAGATGGGAAACTCGTTGTCTTTCGTTCCTCAAACATTGATAATCCTGAGAGCTTGCAGGGTATGACTATCGAAAAAGAAATTCCCTATGAATTGCCCTTTGGGTTTGGAAGACGAGTACTTTCTGTGTTAAAACACGCTCCATAAATAATACATATTTCCCATGTTCCACGTGGAACAATTGAAAAGAAAAAATTATCTGCGGCAAGAACGTGGGCTGCTCTGGGAAAAAACTATAATCTCAAATCCCCCTAACCCCTATTTTTCAAGGCGGAACATCAATGATGGCATAGTAGAAGGTTACAGGAAGCACCTGTTTTAAATTTTATTTAAAGTCAGTCGTTTGCGAATTAAATTCCAGACATTTTCTTTGTTATTTTAGACTCTGAGTGACACGAATCATCGCCATTACCAATCAGAAAGGTGGGGTGGGGAAAACCACCACGGCGATTAATATCAGTGCGGCTCTGGCTACTTGCGGCAAGTCGGTCTTACTGATTGACATGGATCCACAGGCCAATGCCACCAGTGGGGTGTCTGTTGAACCAGAAGACGCCACGATTTATGAATGTCTCATGGAGCGAGCGCTGATTAATTCAGCAATTTTACCTACGTGCATTCATGGACTATCCATAATTCCCTCAAAAGGTGACTTGGTAGGGGCTGAAATAGAAGTGTCCAATCTGGCCGATCGAGAATCAATTTTGAAAACTGTCGTCGGGCAAATTCAGGGGCACGAATTCGTGATCATTGACTGCCCGCCTGCCTTTGGCCTGCTCACGATTAATGCGTTAGTGGCCGCTTCGGCCCTGATTGTTCCTGTGCAATGTGAGTATTACGCGATGGAGGGGCTCGGGCGGCTCATGGGAAATGTTGACCGAATTCGAGATTCTTTTAATCACGATTTGGATCTGGCAGGTATTCTGTTGACGATGTATGATTCTCGCATTAATCTTTCGCGACAGGTTCAAGACGAAATACGTGCGTTTTTTAAAGAGAAGGTGTTTCAAGCCGTGATTCCTCGAAACGTGGCGCTGGCGGAAGCCCCCAGCCACGGGAAACCCGTTTTGTCGTATAATGCGGCATCCAGTGGCGCAAAGGCCTATCTTGACCTAGCCAAGGAGATACTCGCGAATGGAAAAGAAAGCATTGGGTAAGGGCCTTCAAGCCCTGCTTCCTGAAAAAAAGACGCTGGTTTGGAAGGTTGAACAGGATGGGCAGGCTATTTCTATGGTCGCCCTGAACCAGGTTATTCCCAACCGCTACCAACCCCGGACTATTTTTGTTGAAGATGAATTAGAGGGATTGGCGCAGTCCATAAAGGAACATGGTGTCCTGCAACCTATCGTCGTTCGGCGCAAAGGCGATGGCGTGTATGAACTCATTGCGGGAGAACGGCGGTTGCGGGCAGCAACTCTTGCCGGGTTGTCCGCGATTCCTGCCCTGGTTCGCAATGCAAACGATGAAAAATCTTTGGCCCTCGCCCTCGTCGAAAACATTCAACGCCAAAACCTCAATCCTATGGAAGAAGCCAAGGCGTATTCTCGGTTGATGGGTGAATTCGGCTTAACGCAAGACCTGTTGGCTAGTTCGGTCGGGAAAGACCGTTCCTCGATTGCGAATATTCTTCGTCTTCTCGCGCTTCCAAAAGAGGTTCAGCATTTCATCGAATCTGGCGCATTGAGTCTGGGGCATGCCAAGGTCTTAGCTGGAATTTCCACACCTGGCGCGCAACTCCAGATTGCCAAAAGAATTGTGTCCGAGCAGCTATCTGTGAGACAAACGGAACAGCTGGTTGCTGGGCAAAAAAGTAGAGGTTCCGCCAAGCACCCTAAAAAAAATGAGCCGAATAAATTTCATCATTTGGAAGATCAGTTACGAAAACATTTCGGTACCAAGGTGCAGGTGAAAACGGGAGCTCATGGTGGGCAGCTCATTATTCACTATTATTCGGATGAGGAATTGGATCGCGTCGCCGCACTCATTCTGGAATAGAATTTGAAAGTATATCTCATACAGCATGGGGTCTTCTTTCACGAATGGGTATATTTAATTAAGTAGATAATTTTAGTGGCTGTGTTTGAGGAAGATCAAAGTCGATGTGGTTGTGTATCAAGTCATTCAATGAGGGAGGGTCTCCATGTTTGGAAAAAATACTGCTGAAACCACGGAAGATGGGCTGAAATCACCAGTCGTGGCAAGTCCGGTGCTCTCAAACAATCACGAAGAATCAGGCGATATCATTGCCTTTGTAGGAGAAGAGGTCGCCTTTAAGGGTACGATCAAATACCAAGGGACCGTCAGAGTGGATGGACGCTTGGAAGGGGAAATTTATACCGATGGGAATTTGATCATCGGTCAAAAAGCGGTCATCACGGCCAAAATCGAAGCCGGGACGGTCACCTGCCAGGGGCGGATTACTGGTGAGGTTTTGGCTAAAAATCGTGTGAAACTCTTAAGCCCGGCGGTCTTTGATGGTACGATTACCACCCCCCTGCTTTCAATGGATGAAGGCGTAATGTTTAATGGATCTTGCAATATGTCCCAAAAGGGTGAGCGGAAAGGCCTCGGGTCTAAACTCGTGGTCTCGGTTGATGAAGCGGTAAAGGTGAAATAAAGCCATTTCATGATCCTGGACTAGGGAAAATCATTCCCAGAGGACACGGAGATCCTGGCTCGCTACCCGCGAGTCAAATTCTGGATGAGAGGAGGGAAGTATGTGGGGCGAAAAAGAAAAATCTAAAAATGGCCCAGGTTTTGGGCAAGAGTTTTATACCTTTCTCGGAAAAGGTGTGGATTTTAAGGGCAAAGCCCAGTTTGAAGGCACGGTGCGGGTTGACGGCAATTTTGAAGGGGAGATCACCATCGATGATACTTTGATTATTGGCGAAACTGCCTTAATTAAGGGGACCATCACCGGTGGAACCATTGTGAGTAGTGGGCGGATTGAAGGAATCATTACCGCTGATAAGAAAATTCAGCTTCTTAAGCCAGCGGTGCTGATAGGAGATGTGCATACACCCACGTTTTCTATGGAGGAAGGCGTTTATTTCCAGGGGGAATGTGATATGGGTGCCGCACCCAGTCTAGGCATGGATTTGGACGATCGCGTTCTGTCCAATGGGCAAGGGAAGCCTTCTCCGGCAAAAAATTTGAACAAAATGGAAAGCGAGCCCTTAAGTCTGAAATGAACGTTTCGGCTGGCAAAAAAGTTGTCTTGGGGATGAGTGGAGGGGTCGATAGCTCGGTCGCGGCTAAACTCTTAAAAGACCAGGGCTACGAAGTCTTTGGTGTCACGCTCAAGGTGTGGGAAGAAGAGGATGAGACTGCAGTTTCCAAACGCTGGCAGGAACGCGGATGCTGCAAAGTCGGGATCGCTAAGCATGTTTCCGAACTCTTGGATATCTCGCATCAGGTCATTGATACCCGAAAATCTTTTCAGCAAGGCGTTATTGACGACTTTATTGCCGGCTATATACAGGGTACAACCCCTAATCCCTGTGTTCGATGTAATGAACGGGTGAAGTTCGGGGGCTTGTTTCAAGTGGCCGAACAACTCAGGGCTGATTATATTGCCACGGGGCATTACGCCACCATTCAACAGAATGAAGTAGGCATGCCTTTTCTCGCCAGGGGACGGGATACCAAAAAAGATCAATCCTATTTTTTGTATCGTATTCCTGCCAAATGGCTCTCCAAGATGTTATTTCCATTGGGGGCTATGGAAAAGCCACAAGTCTGGGCAGAGGCCGAAGCCATGGGCCTGCCGGTTGAAGAACTTAAGGAAAGCCAGGAAATTTGTTTTGTCACCCAAGGCGATTACCGAGAATTTCTCAAGGAACATGCTCCGCAAGCGACGAATCCTGGAAACTTTGTGGATGGTGAGGGCCATGAACTCGGGCAGCACGCAGGCGTGGCCTTCTATACCCCCGGCCAGCGAAAAGGGTTGGGGATCGCCACAGGCAATCGCCTTTATGTGCAGCGAGTGGTTCCCGATCTCAATTTGGTGGTCTTGGGTCCTCCAGAAGATTTGGATACCAAAACCTGTCAGGTAGCCGATCTCAACATTTTTTCTCATGAAAGCTTGGTTGAGGGAAAACGCATCGATATAAAATTTCGGTATGGTTCACCCGCGGTTCCGGCAACACTTCATTGGGATAGTGAAAAATCTATGAGCGTTACCTTTGAAGCCCCCGTTCGGGCCTTAAGTCCTGGACAATCTGCCGTCTTTTATGAGGGGGATCTTATCCTTGGCGGCGGCATTATTCAGACACCACAAGCACCTAAAACGACCACATCTAATATACGGTCCTCTTCTCTTCAGCCTCTTTCTTCCTGATCCTGGGTTATGGAGTAAAATCCCTTTACATTTCTGCTCTTTACGGTTGACAGGCTTTAGCGCCCATGCTAGGTTTCTGCGCTTGATACACGCCAATTTCCATTCAAGACGTGGCTGCCTGGATTCTCTGTAAACCGTGAACCAAAGTATGATCGGGCGTCGGTACGCATCGGCGCTTTTCCAATTGCTCGAGGAATCGGGCGTCGAACCCGCGCGAAATGCCTTGGGGTCCCTTACCCAAGGTCTGGAAGATACCCCTGCCTTGAAACATGTCTTGGCTTCGCCAGTCTTTAAATTTGAAGAAAAACAGGTGGTTTTGGAGGAATTATGCCAGCGGATGCAGGCTCCTCCCGTTATGCGCGACTTTTTGAATCAACTGCTGAAAAACAACCGGGCCGTGTTGCTTCCTGAAATTTCCCATGCCTTTGCTGAATTGGCCGATCAACAAAAGGGAATTCAACAAGTCCGCGTCTGTTCCGCAAAACCGCTAGATCCCACCGAACAAGCACAGGTGAAACGCGAACTCACCCAAGCGCTTGGCAAAGAAGTTGAAGTCGTGTTTGAAGTCGAAACGAATCTCTTTGCCGGTTTGAAGATATACATTGGGAGTCAAGTTTTTGATAATACCGTGCTGGGCCGATTGACCGGCATGCAGGATCAGTTGACAAAGGGGTAATCCATGCAGATCAAAGCCGAAGAAATCAGCTCCATCATCAAGGAAAAAATTAAAGGGTTTGACCAGCGGGTTGACGTCAAGGAAATGGGCTATGTCATCCAAGTGGGTGACAATATTGCCAAAGTCTATGGTCTTGAAGGCGCCATGGCCGGTGAGTTGTTGGAATTCACGGGTGGGGTATACGGCGTTGCGCTGAACCTTGAAGAAGATAGTGTTGGTGTGGTGTTGCTCGGGGAAGACGTCGGAATTCGTGAGGGCGATCCCGTTAAACGGACCGGGCGTATTGCGGAAGTGCCGGTCGGGGAAGCGCTTGTGGGTCGAGTGGTTGATGCGATTGGGATGCCCATTGATGGGAAAGGCCCAATCAATTCAACAGAAACCCGGCTGATTGAAATCCGAGCACCCGGTGTTGTGGATCGGCAATCGGTCGGTGAGCCTTTGCAAACAGGCTTGAAAGCCATCGATGCCATGATTCCTGTGGGTCGGGGCCAACGGGAATTGATCATTGGCGATCGCCAAACAGGGAAAACGGCCATTGCCGTGGATACGATCATCAACCAAAAAGGCTTGGACGTCTATTGTTTTTATGTCGCTATTGGACAAAAACGTTCAACCGTCGCGCGCGTAGTTAAAACATTAGAAGATTACGGGGCTATGGAATTCACCACGGTGGTGTCGGCCACCGCCAGCGACTCAGCTTCGCTGCAATTTTTTGCGCCGTATGCCGGGGTCACCATGGCGGAATATTTCCGGGATAATGGCAAACATGCGCTTATCGTGTATGACGATTTGTCCAAACATGCTACGGCTTACCGTCAGCTTTCCCTTCTGCTTCGACGTCCGCCAGGCCGTGAAGCCTATCCGGGTGATGTGTTCTATTTGCATTCTCGGCTATTGGAGCGGGCTGCAAAGATGAGCGATGAAAAAGGGGCTGGCAGCTTGACGGCATTGCCGATTATTGAAACGCAAGCGGGTGACGTCTCTGCTTACATTCCGACGAATGTGATTTCAATTACCGATGGGCAGATCTATTTGGCAGCCGACCTGTTCTATTCCGGCATACGACCGGCGATTAACGTTGGATTATCGGTCTCACGCGTCGGTGGTGCTGCCCAGATTAAAACCATGAAGCAAGTCGCTGGGACGCTCAGGCTTGATTTGGCGCAATATCGGGAAATGGCCGCCTTTTCCCAATTTGGTAGTGAACTGGACAAAGCCACACAAGCCCAATTGGCGCGGGGTGTTCGCATGGTGGAATTGCTCAAGCAGGATCAATATAAGCCGATGCCCGTCGCGGATCAGGTTATATCTATCTTCGCCGGTGTCAATGGTTTTATTGATAATGTGCCGGTTAATAAAATACGGGAATTCGAACAAGACCTTCAGGCCTTCGTCAAAGAGAAACATGCCAATATTCGTGAGAATGTTGTCACCAAAAAGAAAATCGATGACGAATTCGGTGGACAGCTTAAGCAAATCATCACTGAGTTTAAGAAATCTAAAGGCTACGAATAAGCTCTATAAGTCACTTCAACTATGCCAAGCCTCCAAAGTCTTCGACGGAAAATTGCTTCCGTCAAAAATACCCAGAAAATTACCAAAGCCATGAAAATGGTTGCGGCCGCAAAATTAAAACGCGCGCAAGATCGTATTCTGGCGGCAAGGCCCTACTCGCATCAGTTGCGTGAGGTCATGAGGAATTTAAGTCAGCGGGTGAATCGAGCCTCACATCCTCTCCTGAGTCGACGTGATGGGAATGCGCTAGAGCTGTTGGTTGTGACCAGTGATCGCGGGCTTTGTGGGGCTTTTAATACTAATATCCTTCGCCGGGCCGTAGAGTTTTTGGAAGAACAGCGGCGGGAAGGCAAGCAAGTGTCGGTCAGCATAGCAGGCCGCAAATCCATTGATTTTTTTCGGCGGCGTGATTGGCCTATTCGTCAACAATGGGGTGGGGTGTTCGACCGGCTCAGCTTTGAGCATGCCTTGGACATTGGTCAAAACATAGTTTCCCAATATCATGAAGGCACCTTCGATCATTTGTTTGTCGTCTACAATGAATTCAAATCAGTCATGCAGCAAGAAGTGATTGTGGAGAAATTGTTGCCGATTGAATCCCTTCAGGAATCAGAAGGAGGTGACAAGCCCTCATTGGGAGGCAGTTACCTCTATGAGCCAGATGAAGGCGAATTATTGGAGACGCTACTGCCCAAACATTTTGAAATTCAAACTTACCGGGTCCTCCTGGAATCGGCCGCAGCGGAACAGGCGGCACGTATGACCGCCATGGACGGGGCGACCCGCAATGCCGGTGAACTGATTAAAAAAGTGACGCTGTTCTATAACAAAACCCGGCAGACGGCCATTACTAAAGAACTGATGGATATTGTAGGAGGAGCCGAGGCCCTCAAATAAATCACAGGTTGCAAGGAATAGTTTTGGAGACAACGCTGTCCAGCAACTTTTCCAACCAAGGAGCATATGGTGGGTACCGATACTGGAAACGGAAAAGTCGTACAAGTCATTGGCCCGGTGGTCGACATCGAGTTCCCCCCGGGAAACCTCCCCTTTATTTGTAATGCCCTCACGATTATTCAGGGGACAGGGGAGCAAAACGGAG
>JBFJON010000045.1:0-7506 GCA_041617575.1 Nitrospirales bacterium
CCCACAATTTCCTATGTCTTAACCCAGCAGGACAATCATGTCACCATGACTGAGGTGACAACCAGTATTTTAGGGACTGTCGTGACTGCGGAGGGGGAAGGTCAACTGCAAGGTAATCAATTAGAACTCATGTATCGTACGGCGTTAGGAACGATGGGGAAATCAACCACGACGTTATCAAAAAATGGTCAACAGTTGGTTGGGGCCTTCCAAGATTTTTCCAACATGATCCCCGTCGCAATTTCACTCGTACGAACAGGTGAGTCTCCCTCAGCTTTTTTACCTTCAGGTTCTGCAGATTTCAACAGGATTCAGAATTTCGGCCGCTAGTCTTTCGTTCAAGTATAAGATGTGCAATAAAGTAAGTCAGGGGATGTCTGTGGCTCTGGCTTGGTCCTCTTGGATACCTCTGCCAGTGTTTCCTAAGTCCCTAATTTCCTAGCAAGGCATGTTGTATGAAATCTTTGGTCATTGGTGGAACGGGCCAACTTGGTGCGAACCTGGTGCGAGCGCTTCTGGAACATGGGCATCAGGTGCGTGTCCTTCACCGATCAACGAGTAACACCTCCACTATTGAGGGGCTAGATGTCCAACGTGTGGTGGGAGATCTCAACGACGGGGCTTCATTGCGTCGTGCCTGTGATGGGGTGCAAGTGGTGTATCATGCCGCGGGCTATTATCCTGCTCGGACCATTCCGGTTGATGTCGCCAAAGGGCAGGCCCTCAAAGAAACCACCTCCCTGTTAGAAGCCGTTCGTGCAGCGAATGTTGAGCGCTTGGTCTATGCGAGTACGCTGACAACCGTGGGATTTCCAAAGAAGCCCGGGCATCCTGCGAATGAAACTTGTGCCTTTGCCACTCGTTTTACCCGTAACCCATACCTCATGGCCAAGGCCACCATGGAAGATAAAATCCTTCAAGCTGCGGGCCAGGGGATTCCGGCGGTTGTGGTCATTCCGACAGAATTTTTTGGCGCGTATGATCAACGGCCAACGAGTGGAACGCACATCCTCATGATTGCCAAGGGACAGATGCCCGTCTATGTTCCCGGACGCGTGAATGTGATCGATGTTCGAGATGTGGCGGTAGCCATGATCCGGGCAGCAGAGCGAGGACGAGTCGCAGAGCGTTATCTTGTGGGGAATTGGAACACGACGCAAAAAGAGCTCAATGAACTGATCTCAGAAGTGGTTGGAGTACGACCTCCACTATTCCCTGTTCCATTTTCGCTCGCGCGGGGGGGAGCGAAAGTCGGAGAATGGTTATTCAGTTCCATCCTCCGGAGGCCGCCACTTCTTCCGGGGTTTTTTGTGGAAGTGATGGCGCATATGCAGCATTACGATTGTTCCAAGGCACAGAGGGAATTGGATTATCCGAGACGTTCTATCGAAGGGGCTATTCAGGATGCCGTGGCGTGGTTTCGTGCCAACGGTTACCTGGGGAAATCGGTGTAGGGTCCGGTCAAAGGGGAAATTAGAACATTCTGTCAGTTGAACTAAGGATGAGAAGACAGGATGGCGGAGGAATGCACATGTGTGAGGATGCTAGATACAACAGATTTAGCTTATGCCGTTCCTGATACGTCCTCTTCAGCTTTCGTGAGAATTTGAGAAAATCGTTTACCTACAATGTTGGTGACCTTCCCCATAATCTCGGTGAGTTCTTTCCATTCCTCTGGCTTCAGTTCTTCTTTCAAATTAGGGTGTAGTCCCCATTTGGCATTCACTTGTTTGCCATCACGTTGAATAACCACATGCAGAATTTCTGTTTCCGGTGAATCTGTGGGAGCCTTTGAAGATGATGTGCCAGCTCCTGAGCTGCTCTGAGCCATATGTTTCTCCTTGTTTAGAATGTCTCGTTAAAAGATTGTACTGTATTGGCCTCATCCCTGTAACCTCTCCATTCCGTGTCTGGTGAAATTCCTCGTCGCTTGTCTGACTTCAGGCCGTAGGGGTACATTTCTTTTTGCACTTGACGGTTATCGTATGAATGTTTCAGTGGACCATCACATTGGGAGGCCCGGCCATGAGTGGGTGGCGTCTGGGCCATTCCCTTTTCACATTTTGAGGGGGTAGGAGGGTATGGAAACGAAACGGCGAAAATTTTGGGGCAACGTGACGATGAATGACCTACCCAGGAATTTTTTTGAAGGCCTATTAATCCTTGTGCCAGTGGTGACCACCTTGTATGTCGCCTGGCTTGTGTTGCTAGCGATTGACGGATGGTTGAATATTCCGATTCCTGGGGTAGGGTTTGTGGTGACCCTAGGTCTCATCACGTTAACGGGGCGTTATGCGTCAACCGTGTTCGTGCAAAAAATATTGGATATGATGGAGGGTGCATTGATTAAAGCGCCATTTGTAAAACTACTCTACACATCGATAAAAGATTTGATTGCCGCCTTTATGGGGGAAAAGCGACGATTCGATCAGCCAGTGTTAGTCTCTCTATCCCCGGGAGGGCATGGTGAAGCCGTGGGATTCGTGACTCGAACAGATTTGGAATTTTTGGGGTTGCTCAACCATGTGGCGGTCTATTTTCCGCAATCCTATAACTTTGCGGGGCACCTTTTAGTCTTTCCCAAAGAACAGGTTCGTCCCCTGGAAGCGGAAAGCTCGGAAGTCATGGCGTTCATCGTGTCGGGTGGCGTTTCTGGCGGGCCGCAGGACCAAGGGGTCCTGGTCGGTTAATTTCAACATTCCGTGCTTGGAGGATTGCCCCATCGGAAGGCAAGATGAGGCGCAATGGACAATTTTCAATAGATGGTGACCTTCACAGCACCTGCTCTTCTCTAATGCTGCGCTCGTTATTCAACATTCTCCTGTGAACTGCCAATTGGCTGAGTAGCCTGGTCCTGTTTCTTATAACCCGTCTCATGTCCTGGCGAGTGTCAGCCGATGAGGTGCATTATTAGACAAATGAATGGGAATTCCATCTTGTCGAATGTTCATTCTTATATTAGAATGAACATTCACTAAATTTGGTAAGATAGGTTTTAAAGGGAATACTTATGGATCAACGGTCCCAACGGAAGCAGCGAGAATATGAGGCTCGGCGGGAAGAAATTCTCCAAGCGGCTGAGCGAATGTTTTCTCAAAACGGGTTTTTTAAAACCAGTATGGCGGAAATCGCGGAATCGGCCCAATTTGCCATGGGCACCGTGTATCGATTTTTTAAGAGTAAGGAAGAAATCTATATTTCCCTGGTTGAGGCCAAAGTAGAGGAACTGCTGAACCTTCTGAAAGAAGCAACCAAAAGTGGATCCACCGCTCCTGAGAAACTGCGGGAGGTGATACGAGTGAAATTGGCTTTTGCGGATCAAAACCGTGACTTTTTCAGGATTTATGTCTCCGAATGGAGTGGGTTTGAATGGACAGTTAAAAGCGCGTTTGGGGATCGGGTGTGGAAACGGTATTTGGCTCAAATTGATCTGGTGGCCAATCTCATCAAGGAAGGGATCAAGGCCAGGGAATTTCGTAAAGTAAATGCCAAAGATACCTCGCTGGCCCTTCATGGTATGTTGAATTCTACGATTTATGTGTGGATTTTACAGGCTGGTCCTAAAGAGTCTCTTGTGGATAAGGGGGAATGGTTGGGCGCCTTATTTCTTGGTGGCATAGGAACGGCAACAACGGAGACCTAAATTGAGAATCACATGATTATTCGAACCAACACGATGTGTGTTCTGCTTGCCCTAATTGTGGGTGTTCTTGGATTGCAGGGATGCAGCGAACAACAAGCGGCACAGCCACCAAAGGGGCGGCCGCCGACTCCTGTTCGTGTGGCAGAAGTTGTGAATCGAACTGTGCAGCAAACGGTTGAGCTCGTAGGCACGGCCGAGCCCTGGCGCCGGAGTATTGTGGCTGGAGAAATTGCCGCACTTGTCGAGAAGTTTCCGGTGGAAGAAGGCATGGCTGTCAAGCGAGGCGAAATGCTAGCCCAATTGCAAACGGATACTTTAATCATCCAGTTAAATGCGGCCGAGGCGACCCATCGTGAATCTGAGGCTCGGTATCAACAAGCGAAAAAAGATCTAGCGCGGATTAAGACCTTGTTCTCCAAGCAATTAGTCACACAAAAAGAATATGACGATGCTGTCACGCAGGAAGCGGCGTTGGCACTACGGTTGGCTCAGTTGGAGTCAGCGCTCCTTCAAGTGCGAGACCGATTAAAGAAAACACGAGTTGTTGCCCCATTCGATGGATGGATCACCAAAGAATTCACCGAGGTCGGACAATGGATAGAAGCCGGTGGACCGATTGTGGAATTGGTTGATCTTTCACGTGTGAAAGTCGAAGTGCCACTACCGGAACGCTATGTCGGCGAGATCAAAGTCGGGGCTTCGGTCACGGCCACATTTGATGGTCTGAGAGGATATCAAGCGAAAGGGAGAGTGTTTTCGGTTGTAGCACAAGCCGATCGGAATTCTCGGACGTTTCCCATTAAAGTGGAATTGCCCAATGCAGATCTCATGATCAAGAGCGGCTTGGTGGCCCGCGTCATTTTGCAGGTGGGAACACCATATGAGGCTACGGTGATTCCAAAAGATGCATTAGTTCTTCGTGGGGGGGCTGAGTTTGTCTTTGTGATGAAAGATGCCAGTGTCTCACAAGTACCGGTTGTCACCGTTAATCACGTGAACAATGAAGTAGAAATCAATGGCCAGCTTGAGCCGGGAATGATCGTGGTCGTTGAAGGGAATGAGCGACTATTTCCGGGGCAGACTGTGCGCGTGCTTGAAGAGGAATCACCAACATGAATGTGATTCAATCTGCCATTCGCTATCCAGTCACCACCACAGTTGGTGTGTTATTCATTATTCTATTTGGTGTGGTGTCCTTACTGCGGTTGCCCATTCAACTGACGCCCGACGTGACGAAAGAGGAAATTACGGTTGATACTCGATGGCATGGCGCCAGCTCCAACGAAATTGAGCGAGAAATCATCGATGAACAAGAAGAACAGCTTAAGGGTGTTCAAGGTTTGGAGCGCATGTTTTCGGAGAGCTCTTTTGGGAGTGGCAAAATTATCTTGCGGTTTCCTGCTGGAACTGACACAGATGCCTCTCTTCTTCTCGTCTCCAATCGTCTGAATCAGGTGAAGGAGTACCCGGCAGAAACCGATGAGCCGGTCTTGAGTAGTGCTGATTCTGCTGGGTCGGCCATTGGGTGGTTTATTTTCGAAGCCTTAGAAAATAATCCAGTGCCGATCGACACCATGTACGATTACGCCGAAGATGTGATTAAAGCCCGGTTTGAACGAGTGTCGGGTGTGGCGGCTTCAAACGTCTACGGGGGGCGTGAGCGGGAGATGCAAGTCTTGGTGGATCCTGCCAAGCTAGCGGCACGTTCGCTCACCTGGTTGACTTTGGCGCGGGCGCTGGATCAAGAAAATCGGGATTTTAGTGCTGGGGATTTTGATGAAGGGAAACGATCGTATGTCGTACGGACCGTAGGTGAATACCAAACCCCAGGCGACATCGAATCGGTGATCATTGCGCGAAGGAATGGCGCCCCTGTCTATGTTCGCGATGTCGCATCCGTGAAACTGGATTACAAGGACCCCACGAATGTTGTTCGGCAAAGTGGAAGGTCTTGTATTGCGGTTAATGCGGTGCGGCAATCCGGAGCGAATGTTCTTGAGGTTATGGAGGGTTTGCGGGAAGCCGTGCGCGAATTAAACGAAGGACGGCTGAATCCCCGCGGCTTTAAGTTGTATCAAGTCTATGATGAGACCGATTACATCTATAGTTCGTTGTCTTTAGTCCAACAAAACCTGGTAGTGGGTAGTTTGTTGGCCATCATGGTGCTCTACCTTTTTTTGAGGACCGGCAGCACCACGTTGGTCATCGCGTTGGCGATTCCCATTAGCATCATGGGAACGTTTATTGCGCTGTGGTTATTGGATAGAAATTTAAACGTCATTAGTTTAGCGGGGATGACCTTTGCTGCGGGCATGCTGGTTGATAACTCCATCGTGGTGTTAGAAAACATCTATCGGCATCGTGAAACCGGCAAGTCACTCTTCCAAGCTGCGTATGATGGAACGGCTGAGGTGTGGGGAGCGGTGTTGGCAAGCACCCTCACGACCATTGCCGTCTTCATTCCGATCGTGTTTATTGAAGAACAATCAGGACAACTCTTTCGGGATATTGCCATCGCGATTAGTGCAGGCGTAGGCCTCAGTCTGTTGGTTTCCATCACGGTGATTCCCAGCCTGGCAGCTCGAATCCTGACGACACGAAAGAGAGAGCATGAGCTCCATTCCAACCAGGATGTTGTGGACGCCGGGTTTAATGAGCCGGTGTTTTCGATGGATAAAATGTCTTCTCAATCTCACGGCCTGGCTGATCGGATGAGTGTGGTGGTGTCGAATATTTGTGCCAATAAGACACGTCGTCTCATCACCATTGTCGGCCTCATTGGATTATCTTGTGGCCTCGCATGGATGTTTATTCCCCAAGCCGAATATTTACCAACTGGAAATCGAAACCTTGTCATAGGCATTCTGCTGCCTCCGCCAGGCTATAACATGGAGACCTTTGTCAAAATGGGGCAAACGATTGAGACGGTTCTTCGTCCGTATTGGGCTGCCAAACCCGGTTCTCCTGAGGAAGCGCAACTGGACGGACCCAGCATCAGGAATTTTTTCTATGTGGCACGTGGGCGAATGGTGTTCATGGGTGCGCGGACCAACGAGGATGGGCGCGCCAAAGAACTGATTCCGCTCATGCGACGGGCAACAGCAGACTTGCCCGGAGTGATTAGCATCATTACGCAACGCAGTCTGTTTCAGCGAGGATTGGGTGAAGGCCGGAATATTGACATGGAAATAACTGGGCCTGATTTGAATGCCTTGGTAAGCTTGGGAGGAAAAATTTTCCAACAGGTGAAGGAGTTGATTCCTGATGCCCAAGTTAGACCTAAGCCCAGTTTAGATTTAGGAACGCCAGAACTCCATGTAAAACTACGACGTGATCGCGCAGCGGACCTTCAACTGACGAATCAAGAATTGGGTTTTACGATTGATGCCTTAGTGGATGGGGCAAAGGCCAGTGATTTCAAATATGAAGGCGATGAGATTGATTTGACGGTTCGTGGGGAAGATCGTTATGCGACGAGGACCCAAGATATTGAAAAGATTCCCATCCATACCCCGGGAGGGCAATTGACTACGGTTGGGGCGATTGCGAATGTGAAGCTGGTTCCAGGTCCCGAACAGATCAATCACATCGAACGGGAGCGAGCGATTGTCATCCAAGTCATTCCACCGTCGGAAATGCCCATCGAAGCGGCCATGGCACTGTTGCAGCGCCAGATTATCACCCCCTTGGAAGAAGAAGGGTCTTTAGGGCAACTGTACAATATCAAATTGTCGGGAACCGCCGATGATTTGACGCAGACCTATGATGCCCTAAAATGGAATTTGCTTTTGGCGTTGCTGATCACTTATTTGTTGATCGCCGCCCTGTTTGAAAGCTTTCTTTACCCGCTGGTCATTATCACC